>NZ_JALXKT010000002.1:0-104064 GCF_025144775.1 Brachybacterium sp. p3-SID957
GCGGCGGGGCCCCCCCCCCCCCCGGCCCCCGGCCCCCCGGGGGCCGCCCCCGGGGGGGGCCCGCCCCCGTCCGCTCGTAGGTCGACCCTATGCGGTCAGGACGGGCCGGACCTGCACAAAGATCCGGACTCTGGGCTCAGGCGTCCCGCGAGGGGGTGCCGTCGATGTCCTGGGGTGCACCGGGGATGCGGTCCCCGGCCGTGGCCGTCGCCGTGGCAGCGCCACCGGCGACATGCGAACCGCCCTCCTCCGCGCCGACCGGGAACTGGCCGGTCTCCGGGATCGGCTCGGCCGGCGCCCCCATCGGGGAGGTCAGGTCCTCGCCGTGATGATCGGCGCGCACCGGGAACTCCGGATCGTCGGAGAGGGTGCGGCGCACCTCGGTGATGCGCTGCTGCTCCTCACGCTCGGCGAGCTCGGCCTGGGCGACCTGCTCCTCGGTGGGCTCGTGGTCGCGCATACCCACCTGCAGGTCCTCGTCCACCTCGCCCAGGGCGCCGGTGGTGACACGGTACTTGTGGCGCAGGATCTCCAGGCGCAGCACCTTGGACAGGAAGTAGATGCCCAGCAGGTTGGGGATCGCCATCAGGAAGAACATGGCATCGGAGAACGCGATCACCGAGTCCAGGGAGATGGCGGCACCGACCACGACGGCAACGACCCAGACCACGCGGAAGACGGTCTGCACGGACTTCTTGGAGCCGAACAGGTACATGGCGTTCAGCTCACCGTAGTAGGCGTAGGCCAGCACGGTGGAGAAGCCGAACAGGGCCACCGCCACCAGCAGCAGCATCGGGAACCACGGGGCCACGGTGCCGAAGGCCTGCGCGGTCAGCTGCACGCCGTCCGCACCACCGGTGGTGTACACGCCGGTCACCACGATCGCGATCGCGGTGAGCATGCAGACCACCACGGAGTCGATCAGCGGCTCCCACATGGCGGTGAAGCCCTCGGTGGCGGGCTCCTTGGTCTTGGAGGCGCTGTGCGCCATGGCGGCCGAGCCCACGCCGGCGGCGTTGGAGAACAGGGCACGCTGGATGCCGATGACGGCCACGCCGATGACGCCGCCGGTGACGCCCTCGGCCGTGAACGCGCCGGCGATGATCAAACCGATGGCCTGCGGGACGGCGCTGACGTTCGAGACCACGATCAGCAGCACGCACAGCACATAGACCACGGCCATCGCGGGGGTCAGGGCGGAGGTCCAGCGGGCGATGGACTTCACGCCGCCCAGGACCACCACGGCCACCATGATTGCCATGACCAGGCCGATCAGCCACTGGTTGGACTGCAGGAACTCGCTGCCGGTGCCGGAGGAGATGATGGCGGCGACCTGGTTGGCCTGGAAGAGGTTGCCGGCGCCGAACACGCCCACCAGTGCGAAGATCGCGTACATGGTGGCGAGGACCCCGCCCAGCTTGCGCTTCCCGATGGAGGCCAGGCCGTCGCGCAGGAAGTACATGGGACCGCCCTCGGTGGTGCCGTCGGCGTTCACCTTGCGGAACATGACGCCCAGGGTGGCCTCGGCCATCTTCACGCTCATGCCGAAGATGCCGAAGATCGCGATCCACAGGGCCGCGCCGGGGCCGCCGGCCACGATGGCCACGGCCACGCCGGCGATGTTGCCCAGGCCCACGGTTCCGGAGAGCTCGGTGGCCAGGGCCTGGAAGCTGGAGACCTCACCGGGGTCCGTCTTGGCGGTGTACTTGCCGCGGATCACCTGGATGGAGTGCTTCAGACCGGTGATGGGCTGGAAACGCAGCCACACGGTGAGGAACACCGCGGCGGCCATCAGCCACACCACGATGATGGGGATGCCCCCGGCGACCGGTATCGCGTAGAACACGATGGCGCTCAGCGCCTCGGCGAAAGGCCCGAAGATCCTCTCGATCAGGGCATCGATTCCGTTCATGGGCAGGCTGCTCCTCTGGCGGGTTCTCCGCCGCTTGGTCTCGTCTGCACGCCGGGTTCGGGATCGCTCCCCGACCCGCTGCGGCCGGGCCCGGCTCGGGCTCGGCCCGGGCCGTCGGCACGGGGCCGAGGACGCGCCGCAGCGACCGCCGACCCACTGATCGACGGCTGCTGCGTTCTGGGCTCCTTCACTGTAGGGAGGCCCTGTGTCCGCTGGGCAACCGCTGTGCGGGGACCCTCGCGCTCCCGTCCTACCAGGTCAGATACTGTTCCCGGTCGTTTCGCCCCGTCCCTGCTGTGATGTGGTCGTGACCCCTTCTTCACAGGTCGTTCACAATGGGGGTGACCGAGGGCACACGAATGGCCCGGCCCCCGAGGGGACCGGGCCGTTCACGAGGGCCGATCCGGCCCGCGCCTGGTCACATCAGCTCACGCCGAGGCGCTCCATGATGATCTCCCGCACGCGGCCGGCATCGGCCTGGCCGCGGGTGGCCTTCATGATGGGGCCGATCAGGGCGCCGATGGCCTGCACCTTGCCGCCCTTGATCTTCTCGACCACGTCGGGGTTCTCGGCGATGGCCTGGTCCACCGCGCCGGTGAGGACCGAGTCGTCCGAGACCACGGCCAGGCCCTCCTGCTCGACGATCGCGGCCGGATCGCCCTTGCCCTCGAGCACCTTGCCGAGGACCTGCTTGGCGATCTTGTCGTTGATTTTCCTGCCGTCCACCAGGCCCTGCAGCTCGGCGATCTGGGCCGGGGTGACGGCCAGCTGCTCGAGCTCGGTCTCCTGCTCCTTGGCGGTGCGGGCCAGCTCGCCCATCCACCACTTGCGGGCGGCCTGGGGGCTGGCACCGGCCGCCACGGTGGACTCGATGAGGTCCAGCGCACCGGCGTTGATGACGTCGCGCATCTCCAGATCGGAGTAGCCCCACTCCCCCAGCAGCCGGCGGCGGCGGGCAGCGGGCAGCTCAGGGAGGGCAGCGCGGAGCTCCTCGACCCATGCGCGGCTGGGAGCCACGGGGACCAGGTCCGGCTCGGGGAAGTAGCGGTAGTCCTCCGCATCGGACTTCACCCGCCCGGAGGAGGTCTCGCCGGTGTCCTCGTGGAAGTGGCGGGTCTCCTGGACCACGGTGCCGCCGGCGTCGAGGATCCCCGCCTGGCGGGAGATCTCGAAGCGCACGGAGCGCTCGATCGAGCGGAAGGAGTTGACGTTCTTGGTCTCGGTGCGGGTGCCCAGCGGCGACTCGGGAGAAGGCCGCAGCGAGACGTTGACGTCGGCGCGCACGTTGCCGCGCTCCATGCGGGCCTCGGAGACCTGCAGGGTGCGGAAGATGTCCCGCAGGGTGCGCACGTACGCGGCGGCGACCTCGGGGGCGCGCTCGCCCACGCCCTCGATGGGACGGGTGACGATCTCCACCAGCGGCACGCCCGCGCGGTTGTAGTCCACCAGGGAGCGGGTGGCGCCCTGGATGCGCCCGGTGGCGCCGCCGAGGTGGGTGTTCTTCCCGGCGTCCTCTTCCATGTGGGCGCGCTCGATCTCCACCCGCACCGTCTCGCCGTCCTCCAGCTCCACGTCGATCCAGCCGTCGAAGGCGATCGGCTCGTCGTACTGGGAGGTCTGGAAGTTCTTGGTGAGGTCCGGGTAGAAGTACTGCTTGCGAGCGAAGCGGCAGTGCTCGGCGATCTGGCAGTTCAGGGCCAGACCGATCTTGATCGCGTACTCGATGGCCTTCCCGTTGACCACCGGCAGCGTGCCGGGCAGGCCCAGGGAGACCGGGGTGATCGCGGTGTTGGGATCGGCGGCGAACACGTTGGGGGCGCCATCGAACATCTTGGTGTCGGTGCCCAGCTCGACGTGCACCTCGATGCCGAGCACGGGGTCGTAGCGGTCCACCGCCTCGTCGTAGTCCACCAGGGGATCGGTACGCATCAGTTCACTCCTCCAGCGAGCTCGGGGGCCTTGTCCAGCAGCGGGCCGCCCCAGGCGTCCTCGAGCAGGGCCTCGAGGGCCCCGCCCACGCGGTACAGGCGCTCGTCGGCCCGCGCGGGTGCCAGGAACTGAATGCCCGCGGGCAGGCCGTCCTCGGCCAGGCCGCTGGGCACGGAGATGCCCGGGGTGCCGGCGAGGTTGGCGGGGATGGTGGCGATGTCGTTGAGGTACATGGCCATCGGGTCGTCGAGCTTCTCGCCCAGGCGGAAGGCGACCGTGGGTGCCGTGGGCGAGGCCAGCACGTCGACCTTCTCGAAGGCGGCGGAGAAGTCGCGCTGCACCAGGGTGCGGACCTTCTGGGCGCTGCCGTAGTAGGCGTCGTAGTAGCCGGCCGAGAGCGCGTAGGTGCCCAGCAGGATGCGGCGCTTGACCTCGGCGCCGAAGCCGGCACCGCGGGTGGCTGCCATGACCTGCTCGGCGGTGGCGCCGCCCTCAGGGACGACCCGCAGCCCGAAGCGCATTCCGTCGAACTTGGCGAGGTTCGAGGATGCCTCAGACGGCATGATCAGGTAGTACGCGCCGAGCGCGTAGCGGAAGTTGGGGCAGGAGACCCGCACGATCTCGGCGCCGGCCTGCTCCAGCTGCTCCAGGGACTCCTGGAATCGGGCCCGCACCTCGGCAGCGAAGCCCTCGCCCTCGAGCTCCTCGATCACGCCGATGCGCAGTCCCTTCACATCCCGCCGGCGGGCGGCCTCGACGTAGGGGCCGACGGGGTCCGGCAGTGAGGTGGAGTCGCGCGGGTCGTGCCCGGCGATCAGCTCGTGCAGCAGGGCGGAGTCCTCGACGGTGCGGGTCACGGGGCCGGCCTGGTCCAGGGAACTGGCCATGGCGATCAGGCCGTAGCGGGAGACGGAGCCGTAGGTGGGCTTGACGCCCACGGTGCCGGTGACGGCACCGGGCTGGCGGATGGAGCCACCGGTGTCGGTGCCGATCGCCAGCGGCGCCTCGTATGCGGCGACCGCGGCGGAGCTGCCGCCGCCGGAGCCGCCGGGGATGCGGTCGCGGTCCCAGGGGTTGCGGGTGGGGCCGTAGGCGCTGGTCTCGGTGGAGGAGCCCATCGCGAACTCGTCCATGTTGGTCTTGCCGAGGATCGGCAGGCCCGCGGCGCGCAGGCGCTCCACCAGGGTGGCGTCGTACGGCGGCACCCAGCCCTCGAGGATCTTGGAGCCCGCGGTGGTGGGCATGCCCTCGGTGACCACGATGTCCTTGACGGCGATCGGCACGCCGGCCAGCTCGTGCAGTTCCTCACCGGCGGCGCGGCGGGAGTCGATGTCACGGGCGGTGGCCAGGGCGTCGTCCTGGTTCAGGTGCAGGAAGGCGTTCAGGTCGCCGTCCACGGCGGCGATGCGGTCCAGGTGGGCGCGGGTGAGCTCCTCGGAGGAGACCTCCCCGGCCTTCAGCGCAGCGGCCTGGGCGGCGGCGCTGCGGCGGATGATGTCAGTGTTCATGGGTGTGCTCACGCTCCTCACTCCTCGCCCAGGATCTGCGGGACGGCGAAGCGTCCGTCCTCGGCCTCGGGAGCACCGGCGAGCGCCTGCTCCTGGGTGAGGGTGCCGGTGACGACATCCTTGCGGAACACGTTCGTCATGGGGATGGGATGGGAGGTTGCGGGGACGTCGGCCGTGGCGACCTCGGAGACGGAGGCGACAGCGTCCATGATGGCGTCGAACTCGCCGGGAAGGCGGTCGATCTCCTCATCGGTGAGCTGGATCCGTGCGAGGTCGGCGAGGCGTGCGACGTCGTCTCGTCCGATAGAAGGCATGGGAACAGTCTAGGTCGCCTCGCCGGGAGCGGCTCGCACCCGGTAGTGGTACCCGGTGATCCGCTGGAATCCCAGGCCGGTGTACAGGGCGTGGGCGGCGGGGTTGGTGATCTCCACCTCCAGCAGGGCGCGCGTGGCACCCTGCTGGGCAGCGGAATCGAGCAGGGTGCGTGAGAGCGCCTTGGCGATGCCCTGTCTGCGGTGCTCGGGGTGCACGGCGATCATGTTCAGCACGGCGATCCGCTCGCGGCCCGCCTCGACCAGCGCGGCGCGGCCCACCCCGATGGGCTCCTGCTCCTTCGCTGCTGCCGGGGCGGGCACCATCACCTGAACGGCGGGGGTGCCGGCGAGGATGTCGTGCAGGGTGCTGCGGGCGTGATCGCCGTCGCGCGGCGCCAGGTGCCAGGCGGCGTCGAACCAGGTCTCGTCCAGCGCGCCGACGACGGTTTCGTGCGGGGGTGCCTGGCCGGCTCCTGCACGTGGTGCGGGGGCCAGGGCCAGTTCGAGCACATGACTGGCGCCTGCGGTGCCATAGCCGCGGGTGGCCAGCAGATCGTCGAGGGCGGTGGGTTCGTGCCCCTCGAACACCCGGAACGTCGGGGGTTCCTGCACTGCTTCCCACATTCCTTCGAGGCGTGTGACCGCGTCCTCCAGGGCGTCGGTGTGGGCGCGCGGATCGATGGGCACCGCACTGTTGGCACGCCGGGTGATGCCCCGTGAGCGCAGCAGGGCGAACCCGTCGATGTCCAGGCGCGCGAGTGGCCGCCACCCACCGATGAGTGTCTCCAGCAGATATCCACGCGAGAGTGGATCGGTCTTTGCTGGGTCACGGTGACGGGGGGCAGATCGTCTGGGGCGTCGGGGGGACATCTGGATGAGAGTAGGCAGTTCTGCCCCCGGTAGGCTGTGCGCGACGCCCTGCGAGACACCGCCAGAGAAGAGGATCGCCGCCATGTCCGTCGACCCGAACATCGACTACTCCTCCCACGATCCCGAGGACAAGGAGGAGCTCTCCGACGATCCCCGGATCCGCGAGGCCCAGGAGTACGAGGCGAAGATGCGCCGCGCCCTGGCCACCAAGGAGGATCCGCTGCGGGACTCGGAGACCACCTCGGAGCGGTTGAAGCGCCTGGCTCGCGAGGACCAGGAGAAGAAGGCTGCCGGGGGCCCCGACCAGGCCTGATCCGCACACCCGCGATCGACCGGTGACGCCGACACTCCCCGCCGGGGGTGTCGGCGTCATCGTGCATCCAGCTGACTCCCCGGGCGCGCCCTTGGACGATCCTCCCCAGCGATCGATCGTCCACAGGCAGGCATGGACCGAACCGTCTGTCAGGCCCCCTTGTCACACTGGGTCCATGTCACAGACCTCAGACCCGTCCGGCCCCAATCCGCCTGCCGATCCAGGCGCGCCGGAATCAGCCCTGCACGAGGAGGCGCTCGAGGCCCTCCGCGCGCTCACGGGTCGTGAGGATGCGCAGTTCCACGACGGCCAGTTCGAGGCGATCCAGGCGCTGGTGGAGCAGCGGCGACGGGTGCTGGTGGTGCAGCGCACCGGTTGGGGGAAGTCGGCCGTGTACTTCCTGGCGGCGCTGCTGCAGCGCCGTCGCGGCATGGGCCCGGCGCTCATCATCTCCCCGCTGATCGCCCTGATGCGTGACCAGGTGGCGGCGGCGCAGCGGGCCGGGGTACGGGCTGCGGCGATCAGCTCCGCGAACCCCACCGAGTGGGGGGACATCGAACAGGGCCTCGCAGCAGATTCCCTCGACGTGCTGCTGGTCTCCCCGGAACGCCTGGTGAACCCGCGGTTCCGTGAGGAGCAGCTGCCGCGTCTGGTGGAGCGGTGCGGCCTGCTGGTGATCGACGAGGCGCACTGCATCTCCGACTGGGGCCATGACTTCCGTCCGGACTACCGGCGGCTGCGTGATCTGGTGGCCGAACTGGACCCGGCCGTGCCCGTGCTGGCCACCACTGCGACCGCGAACTCGCGGGTGGTGGCGGATGTGGAGGAGCAGCTCGGTGTCACCGCGACCACCGATGCCACCCTCGAGGGTGATCCCGCCCAGAGCAACGGTCCCCAGGGCTCGCCTGCTCCGGACTCGGCGGTGCTGACCCTGCGCGGGCCTCTCACGCGGGAGTCCCTGCGTCTGGGCTGCCTGACCCTGCCCGATGATCGGGCACGCCTGGAGTACCTGGTGGAGCACCTCGATCAGCTGCCGGGGTCAGGCATCATCTACACCCTCACCGTCTCGGCCGCGGAAGATCTGGCCGACCTGCTGGACCGGCCGGGCCGCCGGGTGCGGGCCTACACCGGCCGCACCGACGCGGAGGAGAGGGCCGCGCTCGAGCAGGCGCTGAAGGACAACCAGGTCAAGGCGCTCGCAGCCACCAGTGCCCTGGGCATGGGGTTCGACAAGCCGGACCTGGGGTTCGTGGTGCACCTGGGCGCCCCCAGCTCCCCTGTGGCGTACTACCAGCAGGTGGGCCGCGCCGGTCGCGCCACCGACTCTGCTGACGTGCTGCTGCTGCCGGGCCGGGAGGACCGCGCGATCTGGGAGTACTTCGCCACCGCCTCGATGCCCTCCCAGGAATCCGCCGACGCCGTCCTCGCCGAGCTGGCGCGCGCCGGTACACCGCTGTCCACGCCGGCGCTGGAGGCCCGCGTGGACATCAAGCGCAGCCCGCTGGAGCTGCTGCTGAAGGTTCTCGCCGTGGAAGGCGCGGTCCAGAACGTCAAGGGCGGATGGGTGACCACCGGCCTGCCGTGGACCTACGACGCGCCCCGCTACGAGAACGTGGCCCGCGCCCGCCGTGCCGAGCAGCAGGCGATGCTCGACTACGAGCGCCTCCAGCCCGGTGAGCCGCAGCAGTGCCGGATGGTGTTCCTGGCCCATCAGCTGGACGATGCGACCGCACAGCCCTGCGGCCGCTGCGACGTGTGCGCCGGGCCCTGGTACCCGGCGCCCGGCAGCAGCGGCGTGACCGCTGCCGACGCCCGATCCGGTTCCGCCGAGCAGGCGCCCGGCGCCGGGCAGTCCCCCGCCGACGACTCACGTCAGGCCGTCTCCCGCCTGCTGGATCGCGTGGGCGTCCCCGTCGATCCGCGCAAGCAGTGGCCACAGGGCCTGGACCGCCTGGATGTTCGCACCGAGTCCGGGACGGCCCCGCGGGGGAACATCCCGCCCGCAGAACGGGTGGAGGAGGGCCGCGTGCTGGCCCGGATGTCGGACCTGGGATGGGCGGTGCCCCTGCGGGAGCTGCTGACGGTGGACGAGCAGGGCCACGCGATCGATGCGGAGGTCACCCCGCGCATCGCCCAGAGGGTGGTGGAGGTGCTCACCGACTGGGACTGGGAGCAACGGCCGGCCGCCGTGCTCGCCGTCCCCTCACTCTCCCGGCCCCGCCTGGTGCGTTCCTTGGCCGACGGCATCTCCCGGGTGGGCCGCCTGCAGGATCTGGGGGACCTGGGACTGTCCCCCACCGCGCAGCCCCTCCACGGGGCACGCAACAGTGCGTTCCGAGTGGCCGCACTATGGGACCGCTTCGCGGTGCCGCCGGCCCTGGCCCAGGCGATCAGCGAGCTTGACGGTGCCCCGATCCTGCTGGTGGACGACGCGATCGACACTCGCTGGACCATGACCATCGCCGGGCGTCTGCTGCGTCGCGCTGGTTCCGGCCCGGTCCTGCCCCTGGCTCTCGCCCAACAGGCCTGAATCCGCCGTTGGCCCTCGCCGGCACTCCTCAGTCCTCGTCCGTGGAAGAAGCCTCCTCCTCCGTCACCGTGTCGCCGACGCCGGCAGGACCGTCCGCCAGCAGGGCCACGAACCCGGCCTCGTCGAGGATCCGCAGGCCCAGCTCCTCGGCCTTGGTGGCCTTGGAGCCGGCGTTCTCCCCGACCACCACGTAGTCGGTCTTCTTGGAGACCGAGCCGGAGGCCTTCCCGCCGCGCGAGATGATCGCCTCTTTGGCACCGTCGCGCGTGAAGCCCTCCAAGCCACCGGTGACCACCACCGTGAGCCCCTCCAAGGTCTTCACGAAACCCTCCTCGACGTCGTCGGCCATGCGCACGCCGCTTGCCTCCCATGCCTTCACCAGGGCCTCGTGCCAGTCCACCGCGAACCAGTCCCGCACGGACTCGGCGATCACCGGGCCCACGCCGTCGGTGCCGGAGAGGTCCTCCAGGCTCGCCTCGCGGATCGCCTGCATCGAGCCGTAGGCGGTGGCCAGGGAACGGGCGGCCGTCGGCCCCACGTGGCGGATCGACAGCGCCACCAGCACCCGCCACAGTGGCTGGGCCTTCGCCTTCTCCAGCTCTTCTATCAGCTTCAGGGTGTTCGCGGCAGGACGCTCCTGGCCCACCTGGCGCCACTCGGCATCGCGCTTGTAGTACCGCCAGGTGGGGCGGGACCAGAAGGCCGGGGCGATGCGCCAGTCCCCGGTAGGCTCCCCGTCGCGTCGCTCCGGCTGCCACACCACCACCTCGTGGAGGTCCTCGGCGGTGAGGTCGAAGAGGTTCTCGCCGATGCGCACCACGGGCTGCTGGGGGGCGGGCAGGGCCGGATCGTCCTCGCGGGTGATGCGCAGCAGCGGCACCCCGTCGGTGCCATCGGTGACCTCTCCGTTGCGGATCACCGCGAAGGGCTCCGAGTCCAGGGCCTCGGCGGTGCGGATCGGCACGTGGACCGCGTGGCCCGCCCGCAGGGCAGCGAGGGCCTGCTCACGGCGCTTGTCCGGGTCGGTCAGGGCGATCGCGGACTCCTCGCCCAGGGACTCGATGTCGAAGGCTCCGCGGGAGGCGGCATGCTCGATGCGTCCGGTGACTTGGGCGGGGCAGTCCTTGGCGTTGGGGCAGCGCCAGTCCTTGTCGCCCTCCTTCTCCGGCTTGATGGGGGTGCCGCAGGAGGGGCAGTCCGTGGGCATCACGAAGGGGCGTTCGGTGCCGTCGCGCAGTGCCTCGACCGCGCCGATGATCTCCGGGATCACGTCCCCGGCCTTGCGCAGCACGATGGTATCGCCGATCAGCACGCCCTTGCGCTCCACGTCGTACTGGTTGTGCAGGGTGGCCATCTCCACGGTGGAGCCGGCCACCTTCACCGGCTCCATCACGCCGTAGGGGGTGACCCGGCCCGTGCGGCCCACGTTGACCTGGATATCCAGGAGCTTGGTGGTGACCTCCTCGGGCGGGTACTTGAAGGCGATCGCCCATCGTGGAGCGCGGGAGGTGGAGCCCAGCGCGCGCTGCTGGGCGAAGGAGTCGATCTTGATGACCACGCCGTCGATCTCGTGCTCCACGTCATGGCGGTGCTCGCCGGTCTCGGCGATGAACTCGCGCACCTCCTCCAGTGTCGCCAGCACGCGGGTATGGGGCGAGGTGGGCAGGCCCCAGGAGGCCAGCAGCTCGTACACCTCGGACTGCGAGCTCAGGGTGACGCCCTCGTGGGCGCCGATGCCGTGCACATAGACGGCGAGCGCCCTGGAAGCGGTGACCGCGGTGTCCTTCTGCCGCAGGGAGCCGGCGGCGGTGTTGCGGGGATTGGCGAACTCGGCGAGCCCGGCCTCGCGACGCTGCTCGTTGAGCTTCTCGAACTCGGCGGTCGGGTAGAACACCTCGCCGCGCACCTCCAGCAGGGCGGGCGGGTCCTCGACGTCCAGCCGGTCAGGGACGGTGTCGATGGTGCGCACGTTGGCGGTGACGTCCTCGCCCTCGCGCCCGTCGCCGCGGGTCACGCCGCGCACCAGTTCGCCGTTCTCGTAGACCAGGGAGATGGCCAGGCCGTCGATCTTCAGCTCGGTCAGGTAACGCACGTCCGCGGCACCGGCGCCGAGCCCCTCCGCGGCGCGGTGCGCCCAGGCGTCGATCTCCTCGAGGTCGAAGGCGTTGTCCAGGCTCATCATGCGTTCGATGTGCTTCACCGCCGCGAAGCCCGCGGCGACCGCGCCGCCCACGCTCTGGGTGGGGGAATCAGCCGCGGCGAGCTGAGGGTTGGCCTGCTCGAGCTTCCGGAGCTCGCGTTCGAGCCGGTCGTACTCGGCGTCCGACAGGGTGGGCGCGTCGTTCTCGAAGTACTCCACGCGCGCCTGCTCGATCCGGGCGGTGAGCTCGGCGATGCGCTCCTGCACCGGACGGGCGTCGCTGTGCTCGGCAGGGTTCTCTGTCTGGTCCTTCTGGGTTCCGCTCACGGGGCACATTCTCGCCCATGACGGGCCGGAGGTGTCAGCGCTGCTGGTCGACGAGGGCCTGGAGTGCGCCGTCGAGCCGCGCGGGCCAGGGCCCGTCCCACACCACCCGCAGGGAGCGACGCAGGTCCACCCCTCGTACGGGGACGTGCACCAGCCGGCCCTCGCGGATGTCGGCGGTGACCACCAGCTCGCTCAGCAGAGCGCAGCCCGCTCCCCCGGCCACGGCGGTGCGCACCGCGGCGTTGGAGTGCAGCACCAGGGCCGGTGGGGCGATGGCTCGCGGTGCCAGTGCTCTGGCCAGCACATCGCGGGTGCCGGAGCCCTCCTCCCGCACGATCAGTGCGGTGGCGGCCAGCTCCTCGGCCTCGATACCCTCCCTGTGGGCCCATGGGTGGGTAGGAGCAACCACCGCGATCAGGCGGTCGTGGCCGATCACACGGCTGTGCAGCCCACTGGGGTCATCGGCCCCTTCCACGAATCCGAGGTCTGCTCGGCCGCGCCGCACGGCCGAGAGCACCCCGGCGGTGTTCTCCACCTCGAAGGTGGCGGGTACACCGGGCAGGTCGGCCGCCAGTGCGGCGAGGAAGCTGGGCATCAGGTGCTCGGCGATGGTCTGGGAGGCGACGATCCGCACCCGACCGCTGCCGGCCGCGCCCCGCACCTGCTCGACCAGACCATCGGCCGCATCGAGCACCCGCCGTGCATGCTCGACGGCGACCTGTCCCGCCGCCGTCGGGTCGGTGCCGCGGGCGCCGCGGTCGAACAGGCGCACGCCCAGGCGGCGTTCGAGGCGCGAGAGCTGACGGGAGGCGTTGGGCTGGGCGATGTCCAGGGCGGCAGCGGCGGCGGAGAGGCTGCCTCGCTCGGCGATCGTCACCAGCAGTTCGAGAGAGGCGATGTCGGGCCGGGCAGGGGTGCGGCCCGAACGAGGCGTGCCCCCGCTGCTCGAGCGTCCGGAGGGAACTGCAGAGCCTGTCATATCCCTGATGATATGGGGCCCAGCGGATTCAGGGGTTCTGCGACGGGCGGGTTCGGCGGAGGCTGTGCGGGTGTCCCGAAGCATCACCACTGCCCCCACCCACCCTGTGACTCCCGAGAAGGACGGGACTCCCCATCACCGGGGCGTGGCTCCCGGCCGGCGACCGAGCGCACTGCCGCGCTGGCTGACCGACCTGCTGCCCGGCCTGCTGCTGAGCCTTGTGATCGGCGTGGTCACCGTGGCCCTGGGCCGGATGATCCCGGAGGCGTCCCCGGCGCTGGTGGCGATCCTGCTCGGTGCGGTCCTCGCGAACTCGGGCCGGGTGCACCCCGCGCTGAATCCGGGCCTGCAGTTCACCGCACGCACCGTGCTGCGCGCCGGCATCGTGCTGCTGGGGCTCCAGCTCGCCCTCGGGGACGTCCTGGCACTGGGACCGGTGGTCATCGCCGCGATCGTGGCCGTGGTGGGGATCGGTATCGGCAGCGGGCTGCTGCTGGGGCGGATGCTGCGGCTGCCCTCGGATCTGACCGTGCTGATCGCCTGCGGCTTCTCGATCTGCGGTGCCGCGGCGGTAGCAGGTGTCAGCGGGGTGCTCTCCTCCGCGGACCGTCCGCAGGATCCCGAGCGGACAGCGCAGAGGGAGACCCGCACCGCGACAGCGGTGGCCCTGGTGGTCGTGTTCGGCACGCTGATGATCCCCCTGCTGCCGCTGCTCGCCCGGCTCCTGGAGCTCCCCGCGTCGACTTCAGGGATCTGGACCGGGCTGTCCGTGCTGGAGGTGGCGCAGGTCGTCGCGGCGGGCAGTCTGATCGGGGACCCTGCGCTCAGCGCGGCTGTGGTGGTCAAGCTCGGCCGCGTACTGATGCTCGCCCCTGTGGTGGCACTGCTCTCCATCGCCCTGCGTCGCACCGCCGCTCACGCGGGGCAGGGGGCAGATGCGCAGGCGCGCGGGCGCGGCGCGAGGGTGCCACTGGTGCCGGGCTTCGTGGCCGGGTTCCTGGTCGCCGTGGCGATCCGCTCCACGGGCCTGGTTCCGGCCACCGGCCTGGACGTGGCGCAGCTGGTGCAGGCAGTGCTGCTGGCGGCCGCCATGTTCGCCCTGGGCACCGGCGTGCGCGTGGCGCTGCTGCGCACCGTGGGCGCGCGGCCGGTGGTCCTGGCCTCGCTGCTGCTGATCGTGGTGACCGCCGTGGGCCTGGCCGGGTCGATGCTGGCCGGCTGATCCCCGCGTACCCGGGGCACGCGTACGGCGAGGGGCAGTCGCTGCCCCCGGGTGGCGGACCGGTAGCGGGAGGGCTGGTCGTGGGTGGGCGTCAGCGCTCGACGCGCTCGGCCCACGCGGGAGCGGCGCGCAGCAGGGCCTCGATGGTGGCCTCGTCCAGCAGTGTCGACGCGGCGGGCTGCTGGGACGGGTCGGGCTTCCCGCTGCGCACCGCATGCGAGGCGCCGGTATGGGCGATCAGGGTGAATCCGGCCGCATCCCTGACCGCGTATCCCAGCTTCTGCCAGGACTCCAGAACCCCGTCCAGGACCGCGGTCATACCTCCGCCGGGCCGAGGGTCCACCGCCAGCTCCAGGTGGCAGCCACTGTCATGGGCGGCGGCCAGCTCCTCCCACAGCACGCGTCCGGCAGGGGTCTCCAGCGACGGCAGGCGCGCCGGCGAGACCGCCAGGCGCCGCACCCCGATCTCCCGGGCAGTGCGCAGCACCGTCACGTCGGTGCCGATCCCCAGGGTGATCGACTCCGGATCGAGCACGCTGACCGTGCGCAGCCCGGCCATGAGGCACTGCCACAGGGTGCCGGCCTCCGGTGCGGGGAACGCGGGGTAGGTGCGCCTCCCGGACGGGGTGGGGATTCGACCCTCGACCACGGCGTTGACCGCGTCCTCGCGCAGCAGCAGGTGAGGCCGGGCACCGGGCACCCGCTCGCGCAGCAGTGCCAGGTGCTCGCCTAGCCCTTCAGCCAGCAGCATCGGCAGGTCCCGCACCGCACCGCGGTCCGCAAGGGTGCGCTCCCCCGACGGCAGGAAGGTCGCGGCCGCGAGGGTCACCGGGCCCATGGCAGTGACAGCCAGGGGGCCCTCATAGCCCAGCAGTGCGATGCGGGCGGCATCGAGGGTGCGGTCGCGCACGTCCTGCGCCCGCTGCCATGCCCGCCCGATGCCGGGGCCCAGGCGCCAGCCGTAGCTGGCCAGATCCCCGCTGGTGCCGGCCAGCAGGGCCAAGGTGGCGGGGAGCAGGTGGTCGGTGTCGTCCAGGCCGAGGGCCGAGGGGAGGTACAGGCGGGTGGCGATCTGCTCCTCGGGCGGGTCGCCCAGCAGGGACCGCAGCCGCATCAGGGCCAGCAGGAACGGGTCCTCGGCCACATCGTTGCCGATCGCCCCGGTGCCGAGCCGGAAGGTGCCGTCACCGGTGATCGTGACCAGGGGGCTCATGCGCGTCGCTCCAGGGTGGCGGCGGCGAGCACCCGGTCGCCGTCGTACAGGACCAGGGTCTGGCCGGGTGCCACTCCCCGCACCGGGGTGTCCAGGCGCACCTGCAGCAGCGAGCCAGGTGCATCGGGAGCGGGCACCTGCTGGATCACTGCGGGCACGGCCTCGCCGTGGGCCCGGATCTGGGCATGCACCGGACGACCTTCGGTGAGCTCCTCGAAGGAGATCACGTCGGTGGCGTGCAGCTCCCTGGTGGAGAGCAGTTCGGAGGCGCCCACGACCACCTGTCGCCGGGCAGGGTCGATGTCCACCACGTACCGGGGGCGACCGTTGGGCGCGGGGTGCTGGATGCCCAGGCCCTTGCGCTGCCCGATGGTGTAGCCGTGGGTGCCGGTGTGGGTGGCGAGCACGGTGCCGTCGGGGTCCACGACCTCCCCGGGGGCCTCCCCCAGGCTGCGCTCGAGGAAGCCGCGGGTGTCGCCGTCGGCGATGAAGCAGATGTCGTAGCTGTCAGGTTTGGTGGAGACTCCCAGGCCACGGGCCCGGGCCTCCGCGCGCACAGCCTGCTTGTCCTCGAAGTCGCCGAGGGGGAACAGGGAGCGCCCCACTGCCTCCGGTCCCATCACCGCCAGGACGTAGCTCTGGTCCTTCGCATCGTTGCGGGAGCGGTGCAGGGAGGGGGCCCCGCCCGGCCCCTCGGATCGGATACTGGCGTAGTGGCCGGTGCACACGGCGTCGAAGCCCAGCAGGGTGGCGCGCTCCAGCAGGGAGGCGAACTTGATCCGCTCGTTGCAGCGCACGCAGGGATTCGGGGTCCGGCCGGCCGCGTACTCGGTGAGGAAGTCCTCGACCACCAGGTCGTGGAAGTCGTCGGAGAGGTCCCACACGTAGTACGGGATGCCGATCCGGTCCGCTGCGCGGCGAGCATCGGAGGCGTCCTCCACGGTGCAGCAGCCACGGGATCCGGTGCGCCGCTGATCGCGGTTCTTCGACAGTGCCATGTGCACCCCCACCACCTCGTGACCGGCCTCGGCGGCGCGGGCGGCGGCCACGGCGGAATCGACGCCGCCACTCATCGCCGCCAGTACCTTCACGTGCTCGTCTCCTTCGATCAGCTCGGTCGTATCCGGGCCCCGGTCTCGGCCGGTCCCGGTTGCCGAGTCTACGGAGAGGCAGCCCCGCAGGACGGTGGCGCGCACGTGAGATGCATCAGACTCAGGTGCGACACGACACGTGCCGCCCTCAGCCGAACAGCGATCCCACGGCCCGGGCCTTCTGCAGCGCCTCGGGGAGGGCGGCAAGGAACAGGTCCACGTCGCGCTCCGTACTGCTCCAGCCGAACGACAGCCGCAGCGCTCCGCGCGCTTCAGCGTCACTGATCCCCATCGCCGCCAGCACCGGACTGGCCTGGGTGACCCCCGCGGAGCACGCGGATCCGGCCGAGCAGTCCACTCCCCGCTCGTCCAGCAGGAACAGCAGGGAGTCGGTGTCGGCCCCGGGGAACCGGACGTGGACGACGTGCCCGGCCTGCGGGGAGGACTCCGGGAGGGTGAACCGCGCTTCGGGGTCCACCGCGGCGATGCCTGCGCGGAGGCGGCCGGCGAGCGCACGGTAGCGGGCGTTCTCCTCCTCGCGGTGATCCATCAGCTCCGCGAAGGCGGCGGCGAAGGCGGCCGCGTGAGCGGCGTCCAGCGTGCCGGAGCGCACCCCGCGCTGCTGCCCGCCGCCGGTGCTAGTCACCGCCAGCGGCACCTCGGGCTTCGCCACCAGGACACCCACCCCCACCGGGGCTCCGAGCTTGTGCCCCGACAGCGACATCAGGTCCACGTCGTCCCACGACGGGGTGGGGACATGACCGATGCCCTGGACGGCATCGGTGTGCACCCAGGTGCCGTGCTGACGAGCCACGGAGGCCAGAGCGCCGATGTCCTGCACCGCGCCGGTCTCGTTGTTGGCCAGGGCCGCGCTGAGGACGCCCACGGCGCCGTCGGCGAGTGCCGCGGCCACCGCATCGAGCTCCAGGATCCCTGCGCCGTCCACCGGGAGGATCCGCGCCTCGATACCGGGGGGCGTCTCACCGCGGGCCGCCTGGGGGGACTCCAGGGAGCGGGCGGTGGCCAGGACGGCGGGATGGTCCGTCGCCGCGACAGCGACAGCGCGGCGCCGGGCATCAGCGGCCTGCGCCCCCAGGGCCACCGCCCGGATCGCGAGGTTGTCGGCCTCGGTGCCACCGGAGGTGAGGATCAGCCAACTGCGCGGTACGCCCAGCCGTTCGGCGATCGAGGCGAGGGCCTCGTCGAGCACGGCTCGTGCCCGCCTGCCGGAGGTGTGCACGGAGGAGGGGTTGCCCTGCACCAGCGATGCCTCCAGATAGGCGTCCCGTGCCGCAGGCCGTATCACCGTGGTGGCGGCATGATCGAGGTAGGCCCGTTCGGGGCGGGCATCTGACGTGGTCACCATGGCTTGGGCTGCTCCTCGCTGCCACCGTTGGGGTCGTCCTCGCCCTCGCCGCCCTGGGCGCCGCGGTTGCGCTCCTCCAGCTCGTCCTGCTTCTTCTGCTCCTCGCTGCCGCCGTCGGTGGGGGCCTCCTCCTCGGGGCCGTCCCCCTCAGGGTCCTCGCGCTTGGGGTCGCCGACCGGGGGCGGGGAGTCCCCGCCGGGCTGGTCGCCTTGCCCGCCCTGCTTGGTGTCGCGGTCGTCGGGGTCGTTGCCGGCCTCCTCATCGGCCTCGCGGCGCTTCTCGCGGATGCGCTCGCCGTTCTCCTCGGTGGTCTCGGAGTCCTCGTTGCCGGAGCCTTCCTGGCCCTCGCCCTCGCCGCCGGCGCCCTGCCCCTCACCTTCGCCACCGCCGCCTCCGCCGCCGCACACGGCCATCAGCTCCTCGGCCTCGTACAGCCGGTCGGCGCGCTGGGCGGGGTCCTCGATCTGCTCGGCCTGGCGCTCGATCGCGATGGCGAGGTTGTTGATGATCTTGCACTGGGCGTGCAGCGGCTGGTTGAGGTCCTTGCCGTTGTTCCACTTCTCCAGGGCCTGGCGCAGCTCCTCCTCGGCGGCGGCGTTCTCGCCCTGCTGCAGCAGGTCCGTGCCGCGGGTCAGGTGCGGGAGGTACGGCTCGAACCAGTTGGCCACCCACACCGGCTGCAGGCGCTCGATCGCCGTGGGGTAGGCACCGTCCTCGTAGGCCGACTGATGCCATGCCTGGGTGATCGGCATCGACACGAACTTCACCATCAGCAGTCCCAGTGCCAGGATCGGCAGGGCCAGGATCGCGAACACGATGGCCCGGGTGCGCCGCAGGCGCGTGACGTCCAGGCCGAAGTTCTCCGGGCGCCCCTTGGGGCGGGAGGCCCGCTCCAGCGGGGCATCCCCCTGCTCTGCATGCTGCTCGGCGCGCGGGGCATCGGTCGAGGTGCTCATCGCTGGGCTCCTGAGATGTCGTAGCGGTCCAGCCGTCGCGGCAGCCGGTAGGTCATCTCCCCCAGCTCCCAGATGAACAGGGCCGCCAGGGGGATCGCGGCGATCCAGTACCAGTCCTCGAAGCTGGCGACGCTGCGCGAGGACTCCATCGGCACCGGCCGCAGGGTGATCCCCTCCATGGTGCCCTCGATGGGTGCCTCCGGATCGGTGCGGTGCAGGTAGGGCACACCCAGGTCCGCGGCGATCTTCTCCAGCTGGGCCTGGTCGATCGAGGAGATGCCCTGGCCGCCGTCGCCATCGGGGATGTACTCCCCGTCGTTCTCCCCGCCGCGCGCCTTCATCGGCCCGCCCTCGGCCGTGCCGTAGCCGAGCACCGCTCCGCCGTCGACCATGGGGTTGGCCTGCCCGAAGGACTCCGACTCCCGCTCATCGGTGTTCTCCCCGTCGGAGAGGAAGTACACCAGGATGTGCGAGTCAGGGTCCTGCTGCCGGGTCTCCGAGAGGGCCGTGAGCAGCGAGTTCAGTGGACGATCGACATTGGAGCCCTGGGAGTAGGCGGTGGGCTCGGTGGTCAGGGTGTCGATCCACGCCCGCGCCGCGCCGGCGTCGGTGGTCAGCGGCAGCTGCTCGGTGGCGGTGGAGTCGAAGGCGATGATCCCGTAGCGGGCCCCTTCGGTCATGCCCATGATGCGGTCCATGTCGGCCTTGACGCCCTCCATGCGGGGCCGGCCCTCCGCATAGTCCTCGGCGTTCATCGAGCCGGTGCGGTCCACCACGAAGAACACGTTGGCGTTCATGCGCTGGGTCTGCTCGCCCTCCAGGGGGGTGACCGGTCGCAGCGCCACCACCAGCAGCAGCATCACCATCAGGGCGCGGCGCAGCCACGCCACCCGCTGGCGGGGCCGCAGCACCAGCAGTGTCACGCACGCGATCAGCAGCAGACCGAACAGCGGGATCGAGGCCCACAGCGGCATCAGCGGCTCGAGGCGGATCATCGGGCCCTCCATCCGATGGCGATGACCCCGATCAGGGACAGGAACGTCAGCACGAAGCCCAGCCCCGGATGGTCGGTGCGCACCACCGTGGGAGTGGCCCCCATGGCAGCGGCCTGGGTGCGCTGGATGTCCTGGATGATCGACGGGATCGCGTCCGGGTCCGTGGACTGGTACAGCACGCCGTCGTTGTCCTCGGTGGCCGTCCTCAGCTCCGCGAGGCACTCCTCACCGCACTCGTAGGCACCGGGGTAGAAGGTGTACAGGGTGATGTCACGGCGTGCGACCGAGTCGGCGGCCTCCTCGAGCGTGAAGATCGGGGAGCCGTTGACCTCGTTGTCGGTGGCGAAGATGATCGAGCGGGAGCGGTCCTCCTCGGCCCGGTCGAAGAGCATCCCGCAGGAGGCCAGGCCGTCCGGGACGATCGAGGCTTCATCGGCGATGCCCCGCGTGCCCTCCACGAAGTCGACGTACTTGCGCACCTTCTCGTCGTCATAGTCGCGGGTGCCCAGTCGGTATCCGAACTCGTCGAAGTCGATCGCCTCCGCACCTTCGGTGAGCTCGCGGTGGATCAGGTCGTAGTCGTTGGTCAGCGGGAACACCGTGCGGCTGGTGGAGTTGAAGATCGACAGTGCGACCCGCTCTCCTTCGAAGCCGTCCACCATCTCGGCGAAGGTCTGCAGGATCTCGGTGTCGTACTCGTACATCGATCCGGACACGTCCAGGCACAGCACGATGTCGCGGGAGGCGAAGTCAGGGGTCTCGATCCGCTCACTGGCGATCCGCCCGGAGAGCAGGGATGCGGCGACCACGCCGATCACCGCGATCGCGACCTGGAGCACCCGCACCACGCGGGCGGTGCGCTGGGCGCGCACGAAGCTCGGGATGCGGTCCATGTACGAGGAGTTCGCCACCAGCACGGGCGACTTCCGCATCGCCCGACGGTTCCAGAAGGTGATCGCCCAGACGGCCAGGGCGGCCAGCAGCAGCAGGGCGGTGACCCACCAGAAGATCATGACCATCGCCGGATCACCTCCCGGGCGCGGCGCACGGAGTCGTGCAGCTGGGCGTCCGGGGCCGGAGCGAAGTCCGGCTCGTACAGCGCTGCGATCAGCTCACCCACCGGCCGGGTGCGCGGCTCCGCCAGCAGGGTGGAGACGTCCTGGCTGGTCACGTCGTGCCCGGTGGTGCGGCGCACGAACCGCCGCATCACACCGGTGAGCTCGAGGTGCCCGGCCCGTGCCTCCAGCTGCCCGGCCTCGTGACGGTCGGCGATGTCGTTGACCGAGCGCAGGAACTCGGCCTTGAGGTTCTCCACGTCGCTGGGCCGGCGGCGATAGGCGGCACGCTTCTCGATCCCCCGGGTGATCCGCAGCGTGCCCCACACCAGTGCCGTGATGGTCAGGGCGCACAGGATCGCGAGGATCGCCCAGGCCACCGAGTACTGGGGCGGGTCGATGATCTCCGGCGGAGCGGCGAGGATCCGTTCAGGCACGAGCATGGCGGAACTCCCTCGACCTCAGCATCGTCACCATGTCGTCGATCACGGTGGTCTCCCCCGTGGACAGCACGTGGGACAGGTGCAGCCGATCCAGCATCTCGTCGATGCCCTGCCGACGTGCCTGGCGGTACGCCTGGACGTCCTGCGCCACCCGCTTGGAGGTGCGGGCAATGGAGGCGATCTCCCGGGGGGAGTCCACATCCACCACGTCGAAGTCGAGGGAGGCGGGCTGCAGGGGGTCGGCATCGGCGATGCGCACCACCATCACGTCGTGGCGGGTGGTCAGGCGGCGCAGCAGCGAGAAGTCCTCGACGTCGGGCCCGGCCTCGTCAGTGATGATCGTCATCAGGGTGGAGCGGCTGGTGACGCGGAAGGCCCGCTCGAGCAGCCAGGCCGTGTCCTTCGGGGGTGAGGCGGTGGTGGTGGCCTGCTGGATGGTCCGCAGCAGCAGCTCGAGGTGGCCGTCGCTGGAGCGGGCCGGAAGCTGGATCGGGTGGGAGTCGTCCCCGGCGACCAGGCCCACCAGGTCCCCGCTCTTCTGGGCCAGGTAGCAGATCATCCCGGCGGCCATCACCATCGTGTCGCGCTTGGAGCTGCCGTCGGCGGCGGTCGCGGCCATCGCCGAGGAGGTGTCGGCCACGATCGAGAGGTGCCGCACCCGCTCCTCGTTGAACTGACGGATCAGCGGCTCGCCCGAGCGCGCCGTGGCCTTCCAGTCGATGTCGGAGATCTTGTCGCCGGGCTGGTAGTACTTCAGGTCGTCGAAGTCCTCGCCGCTGCCCTTGAACAGTGACCGGCCGCGGCCCTGGATCAGGCCGCGCGCCCGGTTCGAGGTGTGCAGGTCCACCCGGGCCTTGACCCGGGTGAGCAGCGAGGTCGCCATCGGTGCGCTCCGCGCCCGCGTCAGGGCATCGGCACGGCGTGGAACACCGCGTCGATGATCTGCTCGGGCTTGATCCCGCTGGCCAGGGCGTCGAAGGTGAGCACCAGGCGGTGTCGCAGCACGCCGTAGCGCATGGCGCGGACGTCGTCCGGGGTGACGTAGTCCCGCCCGTGCAGGAGGGCATGGGCCTGCCCCACCCGCATCAGGGCGAGGGAGCCTCGGGGGCTGGCGCCCACCCGCACCGACTGGGTGAGGTTGGGCACCGGTCGGGGCCCGGAGCCGCGGGTGGTGAAGACCACGTCGATGATGTACCGCTTGACCGCGGGGTCCACGTAGACGGCGTCCACCATCTCCTGGAGGAAGCGGATGTCCTCGAGGCTCACCGCCTTCACCGCCTTGCGGGGCCCCGTGAGACTGCCCGCGGTGGAGCGGTCCAGGATCTCGTGCTCCTCGGCGGGGCGCGGGTAGGTGAGCACCTCCTTCATCAGGAAGCGGTCCATCTGGGCCTCGGGCAGCACGTAGGTGCCCTCCTCCTCGATGGGGTTCTGGGTGGCCAGCACCATGAACGGCTCGGGCAGCCTGTGGATCTCGCCGCCGATGGAGGTCTGGCGTTCCTGCATCGCCTCGAGCATCGCCGACTGGGTCTTGGCCGAGGAGCGGTTGATCTCGTCCAGCAGCACCACGTTGGCGTGCACCGGCCCCAGCTGGGTGGTGAACGTGCCGGAGCCGTAGTTGAAGATCTGCGTGCCGATGATGTCGTTCGGCATCAGGTCCGGGGTGCACTGGATACGGGAGAAGGAGCCGGTGATCGCGGAGGCCAGCGCGCTGGCGGCCGTGGTCTTGGCCAGACCGGGCACGGACTCCAGCAGCACGTGGCCACCGGCGGCGAGCGAGGTGAGCAGGCTCAGCCGCAGGTTCTCCTGCCCCACCACGCGGGACTGGAACACCTCGGTGATGGTGCGCACGATTTCGGCGGAGCGCTCCATGTCGGCCGGGGCGATCGAGGCGGTGGACGGTGCGAAGGAGCCGGCGCCGCGCTGGGGCCCGCCGCTGTGGCCCCGACCGGGCTGATCGGAGGGCGCGCCAGGCGCACCGGGGCGGGCGGGCTGCTGGTTCGGTGGCTGGCTCATCTGCTGCGGCTCCCCCGTCGGCGGACTGTTCGGTGAACGGTGCCCGTTCCTCCCCCGAGGACGGTCGGCGTCCGGCACCGGGACGGAGCACGGGGCACCGAGGCGATACTAGCCGCTGTCGCACCACGGGGCGGGCAGGATGCGGTCTGTACCTGGCGACGACGATGAAACAATGCCGAGGTGCATGCCGATCGTTTCGACCGCCCCACCCCGCCGGTGGCTCCCACCGCCCCCGGTCTCAGCGTAGACGAGCTCGGTCGTGGGACCTTCGCGGTGGCCGCACCTCGGGCCGGCCACGTGGACCTCTGCATCCAGAGCGGGAGCACCGAGGTGCGCCGACGCCTGCGCCACTACGACGGCGGTCTGCGCTGGGACCACGTCACCGGGATGACGCCCGGCACCCGCTACGGCCTGCGGGTGCACGGGCCGTGGAACCCCGAGGCCGGGCTCTACGGGAACCCTCGCAAGCTGCTGGTGGATCCCTACGCCCGCGGCATCTCCCACGCCTCTCCCCTGCTGAGCTCCTTCTTCGCCCATGAGGTCGACGCGATGCTCGACCCGGTGGGCGAGCAGCTGGTCCCCAGCGGCCAGGACGACGCGGAGACGGCGGTGTGGTCGGTGGTCACCAGCGACCGCTTCGACTGGCAGGGCGATCTGCGCCCCCTGGTGGACTGGGCCGAGACCGTGCTGTACGAGCTGCACGTCAAGGGCTTCACCCGGCTGCATCCGGACGTCCCGGCCGAGCAGCGCGGCACCTACGCCGGGCTGGGCCATCCCGCCGTGACCGGCTACCTGCGGGACCTGGGTGTGACCACCGTCGAACTGCTGCCGATCCACGCGGCGATGGACGAGCCGCACCTGACCCGGCTGGGCCTGACCAACTACTGGGGCTACTCGAGCCTGTCGTTCCTGGCGCCGGAGCCGGGCCTGGCCACGGCGGCCGCCCAGCGTGCGGGCGCCCAGGCCGTGCTGGACGAGGTCAAGACCATGGTGCGCAGCCTCCACGCGGCAGGCCTGGAGGTGGTGCTGGACGTGGTGTATAACCACACCGCCGAGGGCGGGGCGGGCGGGCCGTCCCTGTCCCTGCGGGGGCTGGACAACCGCGAGTACTACTGGATGGACCACGGATCCTTCCTGGACGTCACCGGGACCGGCGGCACCCTCGACCCGCGCTCGGTGCACGTGATGGACCTGATCCTCAGCTCCCTGCGGTACTGGGTGGAGGAGGTCCACGTCGACGGGTTCCGCTTCGACCTGGCCGCCACCCTGGGCCGCGACGAGCGCGGCTTCCGTCCCGACCACCCGCTGCTGCGCGCCATCGCCACCGATCCCGTGCTGCGACGGGTCAAGCTGATCGCCGAGCCGTGGGACGTGGGCACCGGCGGCTGGCAGACCGGCAGCTTCCCCGCCCCGTTCGCGGAGTGGAACGACTCCTTCCGGGACGACATCCGTGCCTTCTGGCTGTCCGACCGTGCGGTGCGACGGCGCCACGGCACCGATGCCGTCGGCGGGGTGCGCGATCTGGCCACCCGCCTGACCGCCTCCAGCGACCTGTTCACAGCGCGCGATCCCGAGAACCTGCCGGCCGGCCGCTCCCTGCGCTCCCCGTGGGCCTCGGTCAACTTCGTCACCGCCCACGACGGTTTCACCCTCCACGACCTCACCACCTACGAGGTCAAGCGCAACGAGGCCAACGGCGAGGACAACCGCGACGGCACCGATGACAACCGCTCCTGGAACCACGGATTCGAAGGGGAGCCGGAGGGCCACGACGACGAGGCCGGCGCCCTGCGGGCGGCCCGCCGGCGCACGGCCCGCGGGATGCTGGCCACCCTGCTGCTGGCCTCGGGCACCCCGATGCTCACCGCGGGCGACGAGTTCGGCCGCAGCCAGCGCGGCAACAACAACGCCTACTGCCAGGACAACGAGATCTCGTGGGTCCACTGGGACCTGCGCCCGGAGGACCGCGCCCTGCGGGACTCGGTCAAGGCACTGCTGCGGCTGCGTGCCGAGCACCCGCAGCTGCGCAGCCCCCACTTCCTGCGCCCGGCCGATCCCCACGCCCTGGATGCGGGGCAGGTGGCCTGGTTCGGGGCCGACGGCATCGGCATGGAGCACGCCGACTGGATGGACCCCTCCCAGCACCTGCTGGCGATGCTCCGCCCCGGGGTCCCGGGCCCGGGCGGCACCGAGCACCTGCTGATCGTGATCTCCACCGAGGCCCAGCGGGTGGAGCTCACGCTGCCGTCGGCGCCCTGGCCCGAGGGCCCCACGCGCGTGCTGTTCGACAGCGCGCTGGAGGACCAGGGGGACCTGCCCACCGGGCCGGTCCAGGGCGGGCGCGTGCCGATCGGTCCCGGAAGCGTGATCGTGCTCGGGATCACCCCGGTCGAGCGGCTATCGTGAGAACCGCCAGGACGACCTCACCGCAGGCAGGAGCAGACATGCCCGAGCCCATCGCCCCCGGACGCCGGCCCGTCCCCTCCCGGACGCCGCAGCAGCGCGCCACGCCATCCCGGCCCGAGACTTCCCGACCCGAGACTTCCCGACCCGAGACCTCCCGGCCCGCGGGACTCGACGCCGGCATCGGCCGCATCCCGATCATGGATGTCTCCCCGGTCGTGGACGGCGGGCGCTTCCCCGCCTCCTGCGTCGAGGGCGAGACGGTCCCCGTCCGCGTCAACGCCTTCCGCGAGGGACACGACGCGATGGGCGTGCAGGTGGTGCTCACCGCTCCTGACGGCAGCGAGCAGGTGCGCCGCCTGGAGAGCGTGAACCCGGGCCTGGACCTGTGGGAGACCACCGTGCGGCCGGGGGCCACCGGCCACTGGTCCTTCCGCGTGGAGGCGTTCTCCTCCCCCTACGACACCTGGGTGCACACCGCCGAGGTGAAGATCCCCGCCGGTATCGACACCGCGCTGGTGGCCGCGGAGGGCGTCCAGGTGCTGGAGCGCGCCCTGGCGGAGATCACCGAGGGCACCCGCCCCGAGGCCGACGGTCCCCGCCTGCGAGCCGCGATCGGCAGCCTGCGCGACACCTCGCTGTCACCCTCCGGCCGTGTGAGTCCGGCCCTGGCGGCGGATCTGCGCGGCGTCATGCATGAGCGACCGCTGCGGGAGGGAGTCACCGTCGCGGGCCCGTACCCGCTGGTCGTGCACCGGAAGCTGGCCCTGTTCGGCTCCTGGTACGAGTTCTTCCCCCGCTCCGAGGGTGCCCGTTTCGACCCCGAGCAGGGCGGGTGGGTCTCCGGCACGCTGGCCACGGCCGCGGAGTCCCTGGACCGCATCGCCGACATGGGCTTCGACGTGGCCTACCTGACCCCGATCCATCCGATCGGCACCACCTTCCGCAAGGGCCGCAACAACACGCTGGACCCGCGCGAGGGCGATCCCGGCTCGCCCTATGCGATCGGCTCCCCCGACGGCGGGCACGACGCGATCCATCCCGACCTGGGCACCATGGAGGACTTCGATGCCTTCGTGGCCCGCGCCAAGGAGCTCGGGCTCGAGGTGGCGATGGACATCGCCCTGCAGTGCTCCCCGGACCACCCGTGGGTCACCGAGCACCCCGAGTGGTTCGTGATCCGTCCCGACGGCACCATCGCCTACGCCGAGAACCCCCCGAAGAAGTACCAGGACATCTACCCGCTGAGCTTCGAGGCCGACTACGAGGGCCTGTACACCGCCATCCGGGACATGCTCGAGCTGTGGGTGGAGCACGGGGTGACCCTGTTCCGGGTGGACAACCCGCACACCAAGCCCGTGCGCTTCTGGCAGGAGCTGCTCGAGGAGTTCGACCGCACCCACCCCGAGGTGATCTTCCTGGCCGAGGCCTTCACCCGGCCCACCATGATGCACACCCTCGGCAAGGTCGGCTTCCACCAGTCCTACACGTACTTCACCTGGCGCCACTCCCCCGTCGAGCTGAGGGAGTACCTCGAGGAGCTCGCCGCCTCGGCGCACTACATGCGCCCGAGCTTCTGGCCCACCACCCACGACATCCTCACCCCGTTCATGACCGGGGGCGGGCGCCACGCCTTCGTGCTGCGGGCGATCCTGGCGGCCACCCTGGTGCCCACCTGGGGCATCTACTCCGGCTACGAGCTGGTGGAGGACGTGCCGCGGCCCGGCGCCCAGGAGCAGATCGACAACGAGAAGTACGAGTACAAGCCGCGCGACTACGCCGGGGCCCTGGCTCGGGGTGAGAGCCTCGAACCGCTGCTGCGGGACCTGAACCGGATCCGCCGCGAGCACCCCGCCCTGCAGTCCCTCACCTCCATCCGCTTCCACACCGCGGACGACCCGCAGGTGCTGGTGTTCTCCAAGCACCTGGAGGCGGAGGAGACCGGCACCGGCACGGCGGACACCGTGCTGGTGGTCTCGCTGACTGAGCACGACCGCGACGCATGGACCACCCTCCACCTGAATCCTGCGGCGCTGGGCGTCGGCGAGGAGTTCGAGGTCGAGGATCTGCTCACCGGTGAGCGCTTCACCTGGAACCGCGACCCGTATGTGATCCTGAGCGCCGCCGACCGGCCCGCCCATGTCCTGCGCGTCATCCATCCCGAGGAGGAACGAGATGCCTGAGACCCCCGACCCCACCACCCCGAGGGGCCCGCAGCGTCCCTCCGCACCCGCGGGCCCGGTTCAGTCCGCCCTCCAGGCGCACTCCGCACCCCAGGCACCGTCGGTCGACGAGCCCGCCGGTTCCATCAGCGGTCCCCGGGTGATGCCGCTCGGCGAGCACGAACTGGGCTCGGCCGCCACCGGCAGCTACCACGACCCCCACTCGGTGCTGGGCGCCCACCAGTACGAGGGAGGCGTCACCGTGCGCACCCTCAAGCCCTTCGCCCATGCCGTTGAGGTGCTCACGGCCGACGGCGCCGCGCACCCGATGCAGCACGAGTACGACGGGGTGTGGGTGGCCGCGATCGACGTCGCCGCCCTGACCTCCTACCAGCTGCGCGTCGTGTGGGAGGAGGGCGCGGACCCGGTCGTCCTCGAGGAGCCGTACCGCTTCTGGCCCACCCTGGGCGAGCTGGACCTCCATCTGATCCGTGAGGGTCGCCACGAGGAGCTGTGGCGCGCCCTGGGCGCCCACGTGCGCACGGTGGAGGACGTCGAGGGCACCAGCTTCGCGGTGTGGGCCCCGAGCGCCCGCGCCGTGCAGGTGGTGGGCTCCTTCAACGGCTGGGAGGGGCGCAGCCACTCCCTGCGCTCCCTTGGCGGCTCCGGCGTGTGGGAGCTGTTCGTCCCCGGCATCGGAGACGGCGAGGTGTACAAGTTCCGCATCCTGGGCTCCGACGGCGTGTGGCGCGACAAGGCCGATCCGATGGCCCGTCTGGCCGAAGTGCCCCCGGCCACCGGCTCCGTCGTCACCACCAGCGACTACGAATGGAAGGACGACGCCTGGCTGGCCGCCCGCGCCGAGAGCGACGCGGTCGCCTCGCGGATGTCGATCTACGAGGTGCACCTGGCCAGCTGGCGCCCGGGGCTCGGCTACCGGGAGCTGGCCACCGAGCTGGTGGACTACGTGACCGACATGGGCTTCACCCACGTGGAGTTCATGCCGCTGGCGGAGCACCCCTTCGGCGGCTCCTGGGGCTACCAGGTCACCGGCTACTACGCACCCACCTCGCGCCTGGGCTCGCCGGATGAGCTGCGGCACCTCATCGACACCCTTCACGCCGCCGGCATCGGCGTGATCATGGACTGGGTGCCCGCGCACTTCCCGAAGGACGAATGGGCACTGGCGCGATTCGACGGCGGCCCGCTGTACGAGCACGCCGATCCGCGCAAGGGTGAGCACCCCGACTGGGGCACCTACATCTTCGACCTGGGCCGCGAGGAGGTGCGCAACTTCCTGGTCGCCAACGCCTGCTACTGGCTGGAGGAGTTCCACGTGGACGGCCTGCGGGTCGACGCGGTGGCCTCCATGCTGTACCTGGACTACTCCCGCAAGGAGGGCGAGTGGATCCCCAACCGCCACGGCGGGAGGGAGAACCTCGAGGCGATCGACTTCCTGCAGGAGGCCAACGCCACCGCCTACAAGCGCGCCCCCGGCATCGTGATGATCGCCGAGGAGTCCACCTCCTTCCCCGGCGTCACCCGTCCCACGGACGTGGGCGGGCTGGGCTTCGGCTTCAAGTGGAACATGGGTTGGATGCACGACTCCCTGGTGTATCTGGGCGAGGACCCGATCAACCGCCAGTACCACCACGGCGAGCTCACCTTCTCGATGGTCTACCAGTACTCCGAGAACTTCGTGCTGCCCATCAGCCATGACGAGGTGGTCCACGGCAAGGGCTCCCTGCTGCGCAAGGCCCCCGGGGACGACTGGCAGCAGGCGGCCTCGCTGCGCACCTTCCTGGCCTACCAGTGGACCCATCCGGGCAAGCAGCTGCTGTTCATGGGCTCCGAGTTCGGCCAGGGCACCGAATGGTCCGAGCAGGCGGGCCTGCCCTGGTGGCTGCTGGAGTACCCGCTGCACCGCGGTGCCCAGCAGCTGGTCAAGGACCTCAACGCCCTCCAGGCGGAGTTCGATGCCCTGCACCAGCTGGACCAGGACCCGCAGGGCTTCGAGTGGCTGATCGGGGACGACGCCGGCCACAACACGCTCTGCTTCGTTCGCCGCAACCGCGCCGGGGACCCGGTGGTGGTGGTGCTGAACTTCTCCACCGAGCCGTGGCACGACTACCGCGTGCCGATGCCGGAGGGCGGGGCCTGGCTCGAGGTGCTCAACTCCGATGCCCCCGTCTACGGCGGCAGCGGCGTGGGCAACCTCGGCAAGGTGCACGTCGAGCAGGTGCCGATGCACGGCCGGGAGCATTCGGTGCGGCTCACCGTTCCGCCGCTGGGTGCGGTGGTGCTGGCACCGGAGCGCCTGCGCCGCGGCTGAGGGCGCACTCACGGAACCGAGCAGAACGGCCCGGATCCCCTCGCGGGGTCCGGGCCGTTGCCTGTGCTGCGCAGTCCGCCGCGTGGCGGGGAAGGCGCGTCAGTACAGCAGGTTCGCCAGGCGCTTGCGGGCGGCGGCCACGCGAGGATCGCCCGAGCCGGCGATCTCGAACAGCTCCAGCAGGCGGGCGCGCACCGCGTCCTTGGTCTCCTGATCGGCGCCGCGCAGCAGGTCCAGCAGGCGCCCGAACGCGTCGTCGACGTGACCGCCCAGCATGTCGACATCGGCGGCCAGCAGCTGCGCCTGGAGGTCCCGCGGGGAGTTCGCGGCGTCCGTGCGCACGCTCTCGAGGTCCACGCCCTGGGTGCGCCGCATCAGCTGCACGGTGGCCAGCCCGGCCTTCGCCTCCGCATCGGCCGGGGTCTGGTCGAGCTGCTTCTCGAAGGCGGTGACGGCCGCATCGAAGTTCCCGGCCTCGATGGCCTCGTAGGCCTCGGCCACCAGGGGCGGCAGCGGCTCCTCGGCGGGCGTCTGCGCGGCGTCCTGCCCCTCGGCCTCGGGCAGCTCCATCCCCTGCTGACGGGCCACGTCGAGGATCTGGGTGAGCAGCGGCTCGATCTCGCTCAGGGGGAGCACGGCCTCGGCGATCGGCTGCACCTGCCCCATCAGCAGCAGCATCAGGGTGGGCAGCTGCTGCACGCGCAGTGCTGCGGCGACCCGCTGCTGGGTGTCGGCGTCCACCGTGGCCAGGCGCAGGGCACCGCCCTTGGCGTCCACCGCGCGGCGCATCGCGTCCAGGTACGCCTGGCCTTCCGGCACGCGGGAGCTGGTCACCAGCAGCAGGGTGGGGATGCGCTGGGAGTCTGCCACCAGCTGCTCGAGGCCCTGCTCGGTGACCGCCACCTCATGGGTACCGGGCGCCGAGCTGCCCGCGGCGCCACCGCTGCCGGCGGCCGCCCCGGTGGGCTTCTTGAGGTAGGCGAGGTCGATGATGCCGTAGGGATCGGTCACGTGTGTGCTCCTTGAACGGTCGGTGATGGCACCAGTCTAGGGAGAAGCGGGCTCAGCTCCCGCTCGCACCGAGCGCGGACTGGGTGCCTCCGATGGGCTGGATCTGGGTGCCCGCATCCGCCGGCGGGATGTACATCGCCACCGTGGTGCCGTACTGACGCACGTAGGTGTCGGTGAACTCCTTCTTCCCGATCAGCTTGGTGTACTTGTTGTCCTCGTCGTAGCTCATGGTGGCGCCGTCCTTCACGTTCACCTTGCGGTTGGACATCAGGGTTGCCATCACGATGGCGCCGCCGTCGTCGGTGCGCAGGCCGGCGAACTCTCCGTCCTTGACCGTGTACACCTCCTTGATGGTGGCGGCCTCGTCCCACTCCACGCCGGCGTTGAGCTCGGCACGCTCGGCCTGGATGCGCTCATGGGTGGCGGTCTGGAAGGGGTTGGGGGCCAGCAGGTCGTCGGGATCGGCGTCGTCGCCGTCGCTGAGCACCTTGGCGTACAGCGCGAGGGCCTCGGCCGGGGTCCTCAGCAGCCCCGACTCGTCCGCGGCCACGGGCTCTGCGCCCACTCGCTGGTCGGGGACCATCGGCATGTCGACGCCCACGGCCTGCTGTGCCCATCCCCAGGTGGTGTACGGGGACCGGGCGTCGTTCTGCTGCAGCACCATGAAGTAGGGCACGCCCTCCTCGACCGAGTCGGCGACCAACGCGATCGCCACCCGCGGGAACGCCTCGCCCACAGAGGTCATGGGGACGATCAGCTCCTTGCCGGGGTGCTTGAGATCCGCGGCCCACTCCTCGGCCTTGGCGATCATGCCGTAGGCCGCGGTGCGGAACTCCGCCGCGGAGCCGGTCACGCGCGGCGCCAGCAGTGCCGCATCACGGGCCTCGTCGGCCGCTGCCACAGCGTCATGGATCTCGGTCACGAAGGTCTCGAACTGCCCCTCCCCCGTCACCGGGGTGGGCTCGGCCAGGGTGGGGCCCGTGGGCGGAGCCGCGGGGGGCTCCGGCTCGGATGCGCAGGCGGCCAGCACGGCACCGGCCACCAGGGTGCCGGTGCCGAGCAGCAGGCCTCGGCGGCCCAGCGGCGATGGCGCCGCCTCGGGAGCGGGGGACACGGGCGGCTCGGCAGCGTGCATGGGGCAGTCCTTGCTCGGTGAGTGGTCAGCGGTCGGGGTCATCAGCGCACCTCCGCCGGGTGCGAGCCGCCCTCGTCGGTCCCGTCGGTGCCGCCGTCCTCAGAGGCGGCCTGCGGGTCGATGCGCTCGGTCTGCGGCTCGGTGCGCTCCGTCCTCGGGAACCGGGGCGGGTCCGCACCGGCGGCAGCAGCGGGTGCCACCGCGGCCGCAGGCTCGTCGGCCTCCTCGATCGGCTCGTCCTCGTCCTCACGGCGACGGGTGCCGGCGGAGACCACCAGCAGGACCAGTCCGATCACGGCGAGGGTCGCACCGCCCGCGTACGCGTAGGGGACCCACTCGTTCTTGGCGTCCACCGGCCAGGTGATCGAGATGGACTCCGCACCGGGGGCGGTGCCGTCGGTCACCACCAGGATCGCGCGGTACATCTGCTCGTTGGGCGCGTGCTCCTGTGCGGCGAACTCGGCCACGTCGAGGGTCGCCGGGCTGGGGGAGGTGTCCACGGTGCGCCACAGGTCGGACTCGGTGGGGGCGGGCAACTCGGCCGACCCCTCGGGGTTCACCTCTTCGGTGGTGATGGTCTGCCAGTCGGACAGGCCCGTCACCCGCGTGTAGCGAGAGTCGCCCAGCCAGGCCTCGATGTCGCCGTTCGGAGCGGTGATCAGGGAGACCTCGGAGGCACCGGTGATGGTGACCTCGCCCTCCCGCCCTCCGACGTACAGCACACCGGGGTCGATCAGCACAGCGGGACCGGGATCGCTCAGCTCGACGGTGGCGGTGCGCTCCGTGGCGGGAGCCCAGACGGTCTCCCCCAGCCTGCCGAGCACCAGTCCCGCCACGCCGAGCAGCACCAGCAGGACGGCAAGGACGCGTTGCACGATGGTTCTTCTCCTTGGGAGCGTGCCGGGTTCCTTCCCCGACGGCGGACCTTCCCACGATACGATCGGCCCCCGCGACCGAACAGGGGGACGTGAGCAGGTGCACCCGCCCACGGATGCCGTACTCTGGCCGGGTGCGTCTCGTGGTTGCCCGTTGCTCCGTCGACTACACCGGTCGGCTCACCGCTCATCTGCCCCTGGCACCGCGACTGCTGATCCTCAAGGCCGACGGCAGCGTCCTGGTCCACTCCGACGGCGGCAGTTACAAGCCGCTGAACTGGATGACCCCGCCGTGCACGCTCACCACCACCCGCCGCAGCGACGACGAGATCGCCGATGATCCCGAGGGTGAGTGGATCGAGCAGTGGGACGTGGTGCACGACAAGAGCGGCGATCGGCTGCGGGTGCGCCTGCACGAGGTCTTCGAGGACTCCAGTCATGAGCTGGGCGTGGACCCGGGGCTGCGCAAGGACGGCGTCGAGGCGCACCTGCAGGCCCTGCTGGCCGAGAACATCGACACCCTGGGCGCCGGCTGGACCCTGGTGCGACGCGAGTACGCGACCGCCATCGGCCCGGTGGACATCCTTGCCCGTGATCCGGAGGGACGGGCGGTGGCCATCGAGATCAAGCGGCGCGGCGAGATCGACGGCGTCGAGCAGCTGACCCGCTACCTCGACCTGCTCAACCGCGATCCCCTGCTCGCGCCCGTGCGCGGCGTGTTCGCGGCGCAGGCGATCAAGCCCCAGGCGAAGGTCCTGGCCGGCGACCGCGGCATCGACTGCGTGACCCTCGACTACGACGCCCTGCGGGGCATCGACGACGTGGAGTCCCGCCTGTTCTGACCACCTCACAACCCCCGCAGCACCGTCACAGGAGAGCCATGGCCCCCGCTGAGCCCGCTGACGCCGACCACTCCGTGCCCGAGCCCGGCCCGGAGAGCGCCTCCCTGCAGGCGGAGCTGGCACTGCACGGCACCGCCGTCCTGGAACGGGGCGTGGTGCCGGGAGCACTGGTGCTGCTGGGCGACGGCGAGATCCTCTGGTCGGGACCTGCGGTCCAGGCGCCGCAGCACAGCGCCCGGCGCACCGTCCGGCACGACGGGCTGATCCTGCCGGGTCTGGTGGACATCCACTGCCACGGCGGCGGTGGGGCGTCCTTCCCGGACGCCTCCGGGCCCGAGCAGATGATGGACGCCGTGCGCGAGCACCGCCGCCACGGCACCACCTCCCTGGTCGCCTCCTTGGTCACCGCCTCTCCCGACACGCTGCGGCAGCGGGTGGCGGACCTGGCGCAGCTCGCGGCCGACGGGGAGATCGCGGCCATCCACCTGGAGGGTCCGTTCATCTCCGAGGCCCGCAAGGGCGCCCAGAACCCCGAGCACATCACCGGCGGCGACGCCGAGCTGGTGCGTGAGCTGGCGGCCATCGCCGGCGGTGCTCTGGCCACCACGACCATCGCGCCCGAGGCGGAGGACGCGGGTGCGGTGATCACGGCGCTGGCGGAGTGCGGGGCGATCCCGTCGCTCGGCCACACCGACTGCACCAGCGCCGAGATGACCCAGGGCGTCGAGCTCTCGCTGCAGGCCCTGCAGCGCGCACGCGGCCGCTCCGCGCTGCCCACCGCCACTCACCTGTTCAACGGCATGCGCCCCATCCACCACCGTGACCCCGGCCCCGCGCTGGCCTGCCTGGACGCCGCCGCGCGCGGGCAGATGGTGGTCGAGCTGGTGGCCGATGGCGTGCACCTGGACCACCGCACCGTCGCGCACGTGTTCGCGGTGGCCGCGGAGGACCACGTGATGCTGGTGACCGACGCGATGGCCGCCGCCGGGATGGCGGACGGTCAGTACAGCCTGGGCGCGCAGGACGTCACGGTGGCGGGCGGTGTCGCCACCCTCACCCACGGCGGCTCGATCGCGGGCGGAACCGCTCACCTGCTGGACGTGCTGCGCCACACGGTGCTGGGCTCGGGAGTGGACCTGGTGCCGGCCGTCCGTGCCGCCACCGCGGTCCCCGCCCGGGTGCTGGGGCTGCAGGAGCGCATCGGGTCCCTCACCTCGGGGTGCCGTGCGGATGTGCTGCTGGTGGACGCGGAGTTCCACCCGGTGACGGTGCTGCGCGCCGGCGAGGAGATCTGAGCCGCGGCTCAGTCCGCGTCCCCGATGACCATCCCGGTCGGTGCCGCTTCCAGCCAGGAGTTCAGAGCCGCCCCGGCAGGGAGGTCCACGATCGCCTGGAGCTCCTGCCCGTTGCGCAGGTGGAACACCACCAGGCAGGCGTCCTCGTCACCATCGACCTGCGCCGGCAGGCGCCTGCGGGTCATCTCCGCGATGTCGGCCCGGCGGATCACCGCCGAGGGCGACAGCCGCATCGAGAAGGCCCGGAACCACCGCACCCGATCCGTGCCGAAGCGCATCAGGCCGCGCTGCCAGCTCTCGGGTCCGGTCAGTCCGCGCCTGCGCAGCGTGCAGTCGAAGGCGCCGCGCTGACGGGAGACGAACAGCTGCCGCCCGATCACTGCCGCCGCCAGCACGACGAAGAGCACCCCGATCCCCACCAGGAGGACCGGGATGCTCAGCTCGGGCATGGATGCGCGGTACGGGTCAGCGCCCGGAGCCGCCGACGCGCTCCGCGTCGTCCACGGCGATGGTGACCACATCGCTGTCGACGGAGACGAAACCGCCGACCACGTCGCGCTCGGTGACCTCACCGCTGTCGGCGATGATGCGCACCAGACCGCGGTCCAGCACCGCCAGCGTGGGCTGCATCTGCGGCAGGATGCCCATCGAGCCGTCGGCCGCGGGCACCACCACCTGGGCGGCGCGACCGGACCACACGGTGCGGTCGGCCGTCACGAAGGTGACCTCGAGGGTGCTCACTGACCGAGCTCCTTCTGGATCCGGTGGTGGGCCTCCATCACCATGTCGATGCCGCCCACGTTGAAGAACGCCTGCTCGGGGATGTGGTCGAACTCGCCGTCGCAGATCCCCTTGAAGCCCTCGATGGTGTCGCGCAGCGGCACGTCGGAGCCGTCCACACCGGTGAACTGCTTGGCGATGTGGGTGTTCTGGGACAGGAACTGCTGGATGCGGCGGGCCCGCGAGACGGTGACCTTGTCCTCCTCGGACAGCTCGTCCACGCCCAGCATCGCGATGATGTCCTGCAGCTCCTTGTTGCGCTGGAGGACCTGCTTGACGCGCACCGCGGTGTCGTAGTGGTCCTGCCCGATGTACCGGGGGTCCAGGATCCGCGAGGTCGAGGACAGCGGGTCGATGGCCGGGTACAGGCCGCGCGAGGCGATCTCACGGGAGAGCTCGGTGGTGGCGTCGAGGTGGGCGAACGTGGTGGCCGGGGCCGGGTCGGTGTAGTCGTCGGCCGGCACGTAGATCGCCTGCATCGAGGTGATGGAGTGGCCGCGGGTGGAGGTGATCCGCTCCTGCAGCACGCCCATCTCGTCGGCCAGGTTGGGCTGGTAGCCCACCGCGGAGGGCATGCGGCCCAGCAGGGTGGAGACCTCGGAGCCCGCCTGGGTGAAGCGGAAGATGTTGTCGATGAACAGCAGCACGTCCTGGCTCTGCACGTCGCGGAAGTACTCCGCCATGGTCAGGGCCGAGAGCGCCACGCGCAGGCGGGTGCCCGGCGGCTCGTCCATCTGGCCGAAGACCAGGGCGGTCTTCTCGATCACGCCGGACTCGGTCATCTCCTCGATGAGGTCCCAGCCCTCGCGGGTGCGCTCGCCCACGCCGGCGAACACGGAGACGCCGTCGTGGTTGTTGGCCACGCGGTAGATCATCTCCTGGATCAGCACCGTCTTGCCCACGCCGGCGCCGCCGAACAGGCCGATCTTGCCGCCCTGCACGTACGGGGTGAGCAGGTCGATCGACTTGATGCCGGTCTCGAACATCTGGGTCTTGGACTCGAGGTCGTCGAAGTTCGGGGCCTTGCGGTGGATCGGCCAGCGCTCCTCCACCTGGAAGGTGGCGGCGTCCCTGTTCAGGGGCGTGCCGGTCACGTCGAACACGGTGCCCAGGGTCACGTCACCCACGGGCACGGAGATCGGGGCGCCGGTGTCGTTCACGGACTGACCGCGCACCAGGCCGTCGGTGGGCTTGAGCGCGATCGCGCGCACCATGCCGTCACCCAGGTGCTGCGCGGTCTCGAGCCACAGGGTGCGCGTGCCCTCGCCCTCACCGCTGAAGCCGATCTCGGTGTTCAGCGCGTTGTAGAGGTCGGGGATCTGCCCCGGGGGGAACTCGATGTCGACGACGGCACCGGTGACGCGGGCGACGCGGCCGGTGCCACCGGGCGTGGTGGTCTCGGTGGTGGCGGGGGCGGTGGTGGTCATGTCCGTACTCTCCGTGGGTATGGCGGGCGAGAGGGCTCGCGGCGGGATCTCGGGTGGTCCGTGGTTCTCAGCGTTCGCTGCGTCCGGAGCCCGACAATGCGTCGGCACCGCCGACGATCTCGGTGATCTCCTGGGTGATCTCCGCCTGACGGGCGGAGTTCGCCAGTCGGGTGAACTTGTTGATCTGGGTCTCGGCGTTGTCCGTGGCGGTCTTCATGGCTCGCTGGCGGGAGGCGTGCTCGGAGGCCATCGACTGCAGCAGGATGTTGATGATCCGCGACTCGACGTAGCGCGGGATCAGCTGCTCCATCACGGTGTCCGGATCCGGTGTGAAGGCGTACAGCGGGTAGCTGGGCCGCGCCTGGCCCGGGTCCGCGTCGACCACGCCCATGGGCACCAGGCGCACGGACTTGGTGCGCTGCTGGAAGCGGCTCTCGAACTGCGTGCCCACCACGTACAGCTCGTCGATGTGCTGCTCGAGGTCCTCGCTCAGCAGGTCCTCGGTGACGACCTTGGCGATCTCGCGCCCCAGCTCCGGCAGCTCGGACTCCTTGTAGGGCGTCCAGGAGCGGTGCGGCTCGCGGTTGCGGAAGCGGTAGTAGCTGTCGCCCTTGCGCCCCACCACGTACATCACCGGGGTCTTGCCCTGGTCGCGCAGCAGGTTGGCGAGCTGCTCGGCTCCGCGGATGGCGTTGGGCGAGTAGGCCCCGGCCATGCCGCGGTCCGAGGTGATCAGCAGGATCCCCACGCGGCCATTGACATCGCGCTCGGACTGCAGGAAGGGGTGGTCGATCTCATCGGAGTGCGTGGCGACCGATCCGATGGCCGCGGTGATCGCCTCGGCGTACGGGGTGGTGGCCCGCACACGGGCATGGGCCTTGGAGATGCGCGCGGCCGCGATCATCTCCTGGGCCTTGAAGATCTTCTTCATGCCCTGCGCGGACCTGATCCGCTGCTTGTAGACCCTCTGCTGGGCTCCCATGTCTCTCCTCGTGCGCCCTGGATGCATCCGTGGCCCGTGCGCCGCCCGCCGGAGCGGGCGGCGGCGACGGATCAGCCGCGGACGATCTGCTCCTGCTCGATGTCCTCAGCGGACATGCGCCTGCTCTCGTCGGCCCGCTGGACACGGTCCTGCTCGTCCTTGCCGGCGAGGTAGTCGCGCTTGACGTCCTCGAGGATGCGGGTGAGCTCCTCCTCCGTGTCCTTCTCGAACTTGGAGGTCTCCCGGATGCTCGAGAGCACTGAGCCGTTGTGCCGCAGGTGCTCCAGCAGATGCGCCTCGAACTCGCGGACGTCCTCCACCTCGATGTCGTCGAACTTGCCGGTGGTGCCGGCCCAGATCGAGACGACCTGCTCCTCGACGGGGAACGGCGAGTACTGCGCCTGCTTGAGCAGCTCCATCAGACGCGCACCGCGGCCCAGCTGCTGCTTGGAAGCGGCGTCCAGATCCGAGGCGAACATGGCGAAGGACTCCAGGTCCCGGTACTGCGCCAGGGAGATCTTCAGCGTGCCCGAGACGGACTTCATCGCCTTGATCTGGGCTGAGCCACCCACGCGGGAGACCGAGATGCCCACGTCGACCGCGGGGCGCTGGTTCGCGTTGAACAGGTCCGACTGCAGGAAGCACTGGCCGTCGGTGATGGAGATGACGTTGGTGGGGATGTACGCCGAGACGTCGTTGGCCTTGGTCTCGATGATCGGCAGGCCGGTCATCGAGCCGCCGCCCATCTCGTCGGAGAGCTTCGCGCAGCGCTCCAGCAGACGGGAGTGCAGGTAGAAGACGTCGCCGGGGTACGCCTCACGGCCCGGGGGACGACGCAGCAGCAGGGACACGGCGCGGTAGGCCTCGGCCTGCTTGGAGAGGTCGTCGAAGACGATCAGGACGTGCTTGCCCTCGTACATCCAGTGCTGACCGATGGCCGAGCCGGTGTAGGGGGCCAGGTACTTGAAGCCGGCCGGGTCCGATGCCGGGGCCGCCACGATGGTGGTGTACTCCAGTGCACCGTTCTCCTCGAGCGCGGCGCGCACCGAGGCGATGGTGGAGCCCTTCTGGCCGACCGCCACGTAGATGCAGCGCACCTGCTTGGCCGGGTCGCCGGACTCCCAATTGGCCTTCTGGTTCAGGATGGTGTCGATCGCGATGGCGGTCTTGCCGGTCTGACGATCGCCGATGATCAGCTGACGCTGGCCGCGGCCGATCGGGGTCATCGCGTCGATGGCCTTCAGGCCCGTCTGCATGGGCTCCTTGACGGCCTTGCGCTGCATCACCGTGGGTGCCTGCAGCTCGAGCGCGCGGCGGCCCACGGAGTCGATCGCGCCCAGACCGTCGATGGGATTGCCGACCGGGTCGACCACGCGGCCGAGGTAGCCCTCGCCGACGGGCACGGAGAGCACCTCACCGGTGCGACGGACCTCCTGGCCCTCCTCGATGCCGGTGAACTCGCCCAGCACCACCACGCCGACCTCGCGCAGATCGAGGTTCAGGGCCAGGCCCTGGGTGCCGTCCTCGAAGACCACGAGCTCGTTGGCCATGACGTCGGGCAGGCCCTCGACGCGGGCGATGCCGTCGGCGGCCTCGGTGACGCGGCCGATCTCCTCGCGCTCGGTGGCGCCGGTCTGGTAGGTGGACACCGCGGTGTCCAGTGCGTTCCGGATCTCCTCCGGGCTGATCGTGAGCTCGGCCATCGCTGTGCTTCGCTTCCTCTCGGTCTCCCCGTGTGCGGGGAATGTGCTGGTGATGCTGCGACGCCTGGGCGTCTGAGCGGGGTCGGGGCTGGTCAGGACACCAGCTGTCGCTTGGCGCGGGCGAGCCGTGCCAGGACGGTGGCGTCGTAGAGGTCGTCTCCGACCTGGATCCGCAGGCCGCCCACGACCTCAGGGTCGACCTGGACGTTCATGTGGATGTCACGGCCGTAGATGCCGGTGAGGATCGCGCCGAGCCGGGCCTTCTGGGCCTCGCTCAGCTCGATCGCACTGGTGACGCTGGCGAAGCTGCGCCGACGCCGGTCGGAGGCGAAGCGTGCGAACTCCGAGATCCGCCGGGCGGGCTTGACGTCGCTGCGGCGGGTCACGGCCCGGGTCACCAGCTGGAGGGTGATCTGATGCACCCGGCCCTGCAGGACGGCCTGGACGATGCGGGCGCGCTGCTCGGGGCGCTCGCGGGCGTCGTCCAGAGCTGCGTGCAGCTCGCCGTTGCGGTCGATCATCCGCGACACCTGGAACATCTCGTCCTCCACCGCGCCCAGGACGTCCTCCCGCTCGGCCTGACCGAGCAGGACGGACACGCCTGCCAGCTCGAGCGCATCGAGGATGTCCTCCTGCTCGGACCAGCGTCGGCGCACGACCTCGTGGGTGACCTCGAGGGCCTGCGGGCTGACCTTGTCGGCGAACAGGGAGCTGACCGCGGACTCCTTGACCTCGGCCGGGCGGCCGGCGTCGGAGAGCAGCCTGACGAGCTGGTTGCTGGAGTCGATGGCATCGGCCACCGAGAACAGTTGCTCGGCACCGGACTCCAACGAATCCGTCGGGACCGCCTGGGCGGACTCGACGTGTCGGAGCACCTCACCGAGGGAGGTGGAGGACGTTCCTCGCATCACTGGTCCTTATCGGGTGGCGGCCTGGGACGACTCCAGGTCGTCCAGGAAGCGGTCGATCACGCGGCGGGAGCGCTCGTCGTCAGTGAGGGACTCGCCGACGATCTTCGAGGCGAGATCGCTCGCGAGCGTCCCGACCTCGCCGCGCAGCTCGTGCGAGGCGGCGATCCGCTCCGCGGTGAGCTGCTGGCGTCCCGAGGCGAGCACGCGCTCGTTCTCGGCCTCGGCGCGGGCCTTGGCCTCCTCGACGATGCGCTGTCCATCCTGGCGTGCCTTCTCGCGGATGGCAGCGGCCTCCTGGCGGGCGGCGGCGAGCTCGGACTCCTGGTCGGCCTTGAGCTGGTCGGCCTGCTCCTGGACCTCTTCGGCCCGGCGGATGCCGCCCTCGATCTTCTCGGCGCGCTCATCGAGCACCGCATTGAGGCGGGGCAGGACGAAGCGCATGAAGACCACGGCGAAGATCGCGATGAAGATCGCCGACCAGATGATCTCCGGCACGTACGGGATGAACAGACGCCAGCCCGGGGTGGGGGAATCTCCTGCGCTGAGGATCATGGGGTGATCCTCAGATGAACGCGAGGACGAAGCCGAAGACGATCGCCAGCAGGGCCAGGAACTCGACGAAGCCGGCGCCGATCAGCATGGTGGTCTGCAGCTGCGAGCGCATCTCGGGCTGGCGGGCCTGCGCCTCGGCGGTCTTGCCGACGAGGATGCCCAGGCCGATGCCGGGGCCGAGGGCTGCGAGACCGAAGCCGACGGAGGCGATGTTGCCCTCGATGGCGGACAGGAGCATCGGATCCACGGGGGTTTCCTTTCGTTGGGCCGTCCGGGCGGACGGCAGATCAGGGGTTCCAGCACGCTGGAAGGTTGGGGGGTACTGCGGTCAGTGCTCGTCGGTGACAGCCATCTGGATGTACACCGCCGAGAGAATGGTGAAGATGAAGGCCTGCAGGGCGGCGACGAAGATCTTGAAGGCGAAGACGCCCAGGCTGAGGGCACCGGCGAAAGGTGCTGCCGCGGTGAGCCAGCTCAGGGAGACCACCAGGCCGTGGGTGAGGCCGATGAGCACCACGATGATCATGTGACCGCCCACCATGTTGGCCAGCAGACGGATGGTGAGCGAGGCCCAGCGGACCACGAACACCTGGATCAGCTCGATCGGGACCAGCAGGAGGTACACCACGCCCGGCACACCAGGGGGCATGGTGGCGTGCTTGAGGTAGCCGCCCACGCCGTGCGCCTTGATGCCCGAGGCGACGTAGATCACGAAGGTGGCCAGGGCCAGCAGTAGCGGGATGCCGATGACGGCGGTGCCGGACATGTTCAGCCCCGGCACCATGAACCCGAGGTTCAGCGCCAGGATCAGCACGAACACGGTGACCAGCCAGGGGCCGAAGCGCCGACCGTCCTTCTCGCCGAGCACATTGACCACGATGTTCTTGTGCACGAACTCGACCAGCAGCTCGACGATGCTCTGGACGCGGCCGGGCACCAGCTTGGAGCGGGAGGCCACCACGCACATGAAGATCAGCACCGCGGCCAGGATGATCAGCCGCACCAGCTGGATGCGGTTGAACTCGAAGGGGGTTCCCGCGAACAGGATGGGGTCGGGGAAGAACTCCTCCAGCGAGGGGATGTGGAGGATGGAGTCACCCTCCGCGAGGAGAGGGGGCGCAACGTCGGCGGTGTTCAGCTCGATCTCCCGTGGTCGTGCAGCCCGCCTCTGCGGCGGACCTGATGTTCACTTCGTGCAGCCCGGCTCCGCTGGATGCGCTGCTGGGGGGTGGCGTCGGTGCCGTCCGGTTCACCTGCCCGGAAGCCTCCGCGCTGTCCGGTCAAGCCCGTGATCAGCGGTGGGACGCCTCTGGGAGCATAACAGAGCATCACTGCTCCTCGGCACGGACGTCAGTCCTTCGGGACGAGGTCACATCGAGGGGCTGGCGCACCTTGAGCAGAAGGATCATCTCGGCGGCGATCGCGCACAGCGCTCCCACCAGCAGTGCGATCCCGACCCAGGCGATGGAGACCTGTGCGGTGTCCCGCAGCAGGATCAGCACCACGATCACGATCACCATCTTCGCGCCCCAGGATGCGAGAACCGTCACGGCCATGGCGATCGCCCCCAGCTTCGGGGCGAGATAGGCCGTGACGACAGTGGGCACCACGACCACCAGCGTCAGCGCCGTGCCCACCAGGGCCCCCAGCACGGCGGGGGTGTCGAAGGCGACGGCGGCCACCGCGATCACCACGGCGTCGAGCGCGACGCCGACGGCCAGGGCGACCAGGGTTGCGCGCAGCATGCCGCGGTCACCGCTGGTGCGTACGGGCTGCTCAGGTGACGTGGACATCGTTCTCCTTCCGCCGGCGCGCACGGCGCCAGTCGAGGGGGTCGAAGGTGAGGACCACGGCGATCAGCACGCCCACGGCCCAGAACAGGAGGACGGACTGCGCATCCAGCACCAGCGGCAGCAGCATCCCGATGGAGATCACCACGGTCCACGTGTACATGATCAGCACGGCCGTGGTCTTGGAGTGCCCCAGGCTCAGCAGGCGGTGGTGCAGGTGCGCCTTGTCGGCATGGAACGGGGAGCGGCCCGAGCCGATGCGCCGCACCACGGCCAGCGCGAAGTCCAGGAAGGGAACCACCATCACCGCGATCGGCAGCAGGATCGGCAGGAACTGCCCGAACAGGTCGGCCCCGGTCAGTCGGGCGGGGTCCACCTGGCCGGTGACGGTGATCGTGCTCGCGGCCAGCAGCAGGCCCAGCAGCATCGAGCCGGAGTCCCCCATGAATATTCGTGCCCGCGCCATGTTGTGCGGCAGGAAGCCCAGGCACGCTCCGATCATGGTGGCCGTGATCAGGGCCGCGAGGGAGGAGTAGTCGGTGGTGGAGGCACTGCGCGTGAGCAGGTAGGCGTAGAGGAAGAACGCGGTGCCGCCGATCGCCATCACGCCCGCGGCGAGCCCGTCCAGGCCGTCCACGAAGTTCACGGCATTCATGCTCACCACCACCACCAGCACGGTGAGGATCAGCGAGGTGCGTCCGGACAGCAGCGTGACCCCGCCGATCGGCAGCGAGACCAGCTGCACGCCCTGCCAGGCCAGCAGCAGCGCGGCGAGCACCTGCCCGGCGAGCTTGGTCACCCAGTCCAGATCCCACTTGTCGTCGGCTGCGCCGAGCAGGCACACCATGCCTGCGGCGGCCAGGATCCCCCAGGGCTGGGCGGAATCCGCGTACAGCCCCTGCAGGAACGGGACGCGGCTGGCCAGCACCAGCGCGGCGGTGACGCCCGCGAACATGGCCAGGCCTCCCAGTCGTGGGGTCACGGCGTCATGGACGTCGCGCGCCCTCACCGCCGTCATCGCTCCTACCCGGCGGGCGAGCAGTCGTGCCGCCGGTGTGGTCAGGAAGGAGACGGCCGCGGCGACCAGGAGCAGGAAGAGGTAGATCCTCACCCGGGCGCGCTCTGCGTCCGCTCGCCGTCGGCGGTGTCCTCACCGGCGGAGGTGTCCAGCGGGGTCTCGTTCCCCGCTGCGGACTCCGTCGCGGGCTGCTCGCCCGAGGAGATGTCCTCCATGTCGGGCTCGGAGGGGAGCGCGATCGCATCGGCCGCAGCTGCCGGGTCGGCCGGGTCGGTCGTCCCGGCCGTGGAGACGGCCGGGTCGGAGTCGTCCTGATCGGGCTGGGTGCGGATGTCGGTGTCGCTGTCGTCGGAGGAGTTCTCCGCCGGGCCGGTCGCACCCTCGGCGTGACTGTCGTCGACGTCCGCAGTGGCGTCGTCCTGGGTGGGCTCCGGCTCGGGGGCGGTGAAGATGTCGCCCAGGACCTCCACGATCTGCTCCCGGGACAGCGCGCCCTCGCGCACGATCTCGGGCGGCTCGACCGTGGTGTCGATGATGGTGGAGCTGGTGCCGATGCGCGCGGTGCCCCCGTCCAGGTACACCTCGACCGCGTCCCCGAGCTGGGTGGCGGCATCCAGCACGCTGAGGGCGGCGGGGCGGCCGTGCCGGTTGGCGCTGGAGACCGCGAGCGGTCCGGTGCGGCGCAGCAGCTCCAGCGCGACCTCGTCATCCGGCATGCGCAGGGCCACGGTGCCGCGGGTCTCGCCGAGGTCCCAGGTCAGGGAGGGCTGGGCGGTGAGGATCAGGGTGAGCGGGCCGGGCCAGAACTCCTCGGCCAAGCGCTCGGCGTACTCGGGGACGTCCACCGCCAGCGCCAGCAGCACCGACGGATCGCCCACCAGCACCGGGGGCGGGGTGTCGCGGCCGCGGCCCTTGGCCTCCAGCAGTGCGTCGACGGCGTCGGCGGAGAACGCATCGGCTCCGATGCCGTACACCGTGTCGGTGGGCAGGACGATCAAGCGGCCTTCGCTCACGGCGTCGACGGCGGTCTGCAGGGCGTCCTCGCGGGACTCGGGGTTCTGGGTGTCGTGCACGCTCACCGGGTCAGTCTCTCACTTCCGTGGTCCATCGGGCTCTGGCTGCGCCGCATCGCCCCCGGGCCGCGTCGCATCGACCGCCCGGCGCGCGACCAGGAACCGGTCGCGGCCGGTGAGGTCAGGCAGGGTGGCCACGTCCTCGAACCCGCCGATGCGTTCGGCGGCGGCGCGGGTGGCGGCTCCTTGGACGTCGGCGTGCTCCATGATCAGCAGTCCGCCGGGCCGCAGCAGCCTGTGGGCCCAGCTGATCACGGTGCGCGGCAGATTCAGGCCGTCCGCCCCTCCCCCGTACAGGGCGCGGGCGGGGTCGTACCGCTGCACCTCGATCTCCTGGGGAACGGCATCCGGCGGCACGTACGGAGGGTTGGAGACGACCGCATCCAGCTGCGGCGCATGGGCGAGGGAGCCGGGTGAGGTCAGGTCGGCGCGGCGCACCTCGATGCGCTCCTGCCAGGCGGCCGTGTTGCGCCGGGTGAGGGCCACGGCCTGCTGGTCGATGTCGACGGCGAGCACGCGCACTTCGGGCAGCTCGTCCAGCAGGGCAGCGGCCAGGGCCCCGCTGCCGGTGCACAGGTCCGCCATCTGCTGAAGGGGGCCGTGGTGGTGCTGCTGCAGCAGGTCCAGCACGAGCTCGGTCTCCGGGCGGGGGATGAACACCCCGGGCTCCGTCGTGAGGCGCAGGCGGCGGAAGGCTGCATGCCCTTCGATCAGCTGCAGCGGCTCACGGGCCTCGCGGCGCGCCACCAGGGCGTCCAGTCGGGGCTCGAAGTCGTCCGGGAGCGAGTCCAGCAGCACCAGGGGGCCATCGCTGCCCGCGGCCAGGGCGAGCAGGGCACGGGCGTCGGCGCTGGGCGAGGGGACGCCGGCTGCGCCCAGGCGGGCGGTGGTGCTCGCCAGGGCCTCGCGCAGCCGCGCGCGGGTGTCGGCGCTCGCGCGGGTGTCGGTGCTCGCGCGGGCGGTCTCGGCCGGCTCCGTGCTCACTGCGGCGTGCCCTGCTGGGCCTCGGCCAGGCGGGCCTCCCGCTCGGCGGCGCGGGCGGAGCCGATCAGCTCCTCGAGATCGCCGGAGAGCACCTGCTGGAGATTGCCGGCCTTGTACCCGGTGCGGTGATCGGCCACGCGCGACTCGGGGAAGTTGTAGGTGCGGATCCGCTCGGAGCGGTCCACGGTGCGCACCTGGGAACGGCGCGCGGAGGCGGCCTGGGCGTCCTGGGCGGCGCGGTGCTGGTCCAGCAGGCGCGTGCGCAGGATCCTCATCGCCTGCTCCCGGTTCTGCAGCTGGCTCTTCTCGTCCTGGCAGGAGACCACGATGCCGCTGGGTAGGTGGGTGATGCGCACGGCCGAATCGGTGGTGTTGACGCTCTGGCCTCCCGGCCCGGAGGAGCGGAACACGTCGATGCGCAGGTTGGCGGGGGCCAGCGCCTCGGCGAGCAGCTCGCTCTCGTCGGTCTCGTCCGCCTCCGGCAGCACCAGCACGCCCACGGCCGAGGTATGGATCCGCCCGGCGGACTCGGTGATGGGGACCCGCTGCACGCGGTGCACACCGGCTTCGTGCTTGAGATGAGCGTAGACACCGTCGGCGGGGGTCGTGGCCCCTCGTGAGGCGATCGAGACGGTGACGTCCCGCAGCCCGCCCAGCTCGGAGGGGGCGGAGCTGAGCACCTCGACACGCCAGCCGCGGTGCTCGGCGAAGGAGCGGTACATGCGCAGCATCTCCGCGGCGAAAAGGGCCGATTCCTCTCCCCCGGCACCCGCCTTGATCTCCAGGATCACGTCCCGCGCATCGTCGGGGTCGCGGGGCGCCAGCAGGTCCTCGAGATGCTCGCGCTCGGCGGCCAGGCGTGCGGCGATCTGCTCGGCCTCGGCCGCGAGCTCCGGATCCTCCGCGCCCAGCTCTCGGGCGGCGGCGAGGTCGTCCTCGCAGGCGCCGACGACGGCGGCCGCGCGCAGCACCGCTTCGACCTCCGCCCAGCGGCGGGCGACGCGGCGGGCCCGGGAGGCGTCATCGTGCAGGGTGGGATCGGCCATCTGGTCCTGCAGCTGCGCGTGCTCAGCGCGCAGCGGCGCGAGCCTGTCCGCTCCCGGGTCGGTGCTCAACTCTGCTCCCCCGTGACGTCCGACGGACACGGGTGCCCGTCACATACGACGACGCCGACGCGCACCGTGGGGAGCGCGCCGGCGTCTGCGAGAGGTCTCAGGCCTTCTTCTTGCCGTAGCGGGCCTGGAAGCGGGCGACGCGGCCGCCGGTGTCCAGGATCTTCTGCTTGCCGGTGTAGAACGGGTGGCACGCGGAGCAGACCTCGGTGTTGATCTTGCCGTCGGTCTTGGTGCTGCGGGTGGTGAACGTGTTGCCGCAGGTGCAGGTGACCTGGGTGGTGACGTACTCGGGGTGGATCTCGGCCTTCATCGCTTCTCTCCTTCTCGGGTCGCTGGGTCGGCGCCCGGCGGGCGCCGTGAACCAGAACCGACGCACCAGTGTGCCACGCCGAACGGGTATCCGACAGGTCACCGGGGTGCGGCGTTCGCCATATCGCGCACCGGCGGCGCGGTCATGCGGAGTCGCGCACCAGCAGGTGGAACGGCACCGTGCGGTGGGCCTGCTCACCGCGCAGCGGCACGCGGCCCTCGAGCATCCCGGCCACCAGGTCCACAGTCTGCTCGGCGATCTCGCCGATGTCGATCGCGAGAGTGGTCAGCTCCGGGGTGACGAGGGAGGACATCTCCAGGCCGTCCACGCCGACCAGCCGCACCCGGTTCGGCACCTCCACGCCCATCCCGCGCAGTGTGCGCAGCAGTCGCACGGCCAGTTCGTCGTTGAAGGCGATGAGCGCGTCGGCGCCGTCGGCCAGGGCCGCTTCGAGCACCTCACGGTGCCCGTCCGTGGCGTGGACCGCGCGCACGGGGGTCGTGCCGTCGGTGCGGATCGCATCCAATGCCCGCACCAGGTCGTGCGCACGACTGCTGGGCTCCCGCGCACCGGCGGGCGCTGTGGCAGCGCGGGCGATGTCGAGGTCGAGCACCAGCGGGCGGCGTGCCCCGACGGACTGCAGATGCGCGGCCAGATCGTCCATCGCCTGCTGGGAGCCGAACTGCACCACGCCCGCAGCGGCCGACTGCTCCGCGGTGCCGTCCAGATGGACCACGGGCATGCCGATCGCGCCGCGGATCCCCTCGGTGCGCACGCCGTAGCCGACGATCGCATCGACCCGTCGGGACAGCTCCGCGGCGGCGGCCTCCGGTTCGGGGGCGTTGTCCGTCTCCGCCAGCACCACGTTCCAGCCGTGGCGGGCGCTGCGACGGACCACGGCGGTACCGAGCTCGGCGAAGAAGGAGTTGGACAGGTCCTTGATCAGGACCCCGAGGGTGGTGGGGCCCTGCTCGACCAGGCCGCGCCCGAAGCGCGAGGGGCGGTAGTTCAGCTCCTGTGCGGCGCGCAGCACCCGTTCCCGCGTGGCAGCGCTGATGCCGGGCATGTCGTTGACCGCGCGCGTGACCGTCTGCCGGGAGACCCCGGCCCGCTGGGCCACGTCGATGATGGTGGACCGGCGCACCGTCCCGTTCATCGCTGCCGCGCCCTCAGGTCGAGCCATGCGATGTCGCCGTCGGTGAGCTGCACCTCCAGGCCCTGGGAGGAGGAGCGAATCTCGGCGATGGTGCGGGGCGGGAACTCCTGCGCGAGGGCCCGGGCCCTCTCGGGCGAGGAGCTGCCCACGGCGACCGGCACACCGCTGTCGGAGTGCGGGAGCTGGCCGGCGAAGCGCCGGGCGATGGCTCCGGGACCGCGGACGGCCCATCGGGTGCGAGGGACGATGCTGCTCATGGGGACGGCCTTTCGTGAACGTTCCCGGACCCCGGCAGGCTACCGGCGCGCCCGGCCAGGGGCAATCACAGCACGCACGAAGCCGCCGGCGCCGCCCCCTGCGGGGCGACACCGGCGGCCGACACTGCACGAGGGCGCCGCAGCCCCCGCAGCTCAGTCTCCGGAGCGGGAGCCCACGCTCGGGGTGTTCTTCTGCACCGTCATCAGGAACTCGGAGTTGGACTGGGTCTTCTTCACGCGCTCCAGGAGCAGCTCGAGCGCCTGCTGCTGCTCGAGGGAGCCCAGCACCCGACGTAGCTTCCACATGATGGCCAGCTCCTCCTTGCCCATCAGCTCCTCCTCGCGGCGGGTGCTGGAGGCGTTGACGTCCACGGCCGGGAAGATCCGCTTGTCGGCGAGGTTGCGCGAGAGGCGCAGCTCCATGTTGCCGGTGCCCTTGAACTCCTCGAAGATCACCTCGTCCATCTTGGAGCCGGTCTCCACCAGCGCCGAGGCGAGAATGGTCAGCGAGCCGCCGTTCTCGATGTTGCGGGCGGCGCCGAAGAACCTCTTGGGCGGGTACAGCGCGGAGGCGTCCACACCGCCGGAGAGGATGCGGCCCGAGGCAGGGGCGGCCAGGTTGTAGGCGCGGCCCAGACGGGTGATGGAGTCCAGCAGCACCACCACGTCGCGGCCCATCTCCACCAAGCGCTTGGCGCGCTCGATGGCCAGCTCCGCCACGATGGTGTGATCCGAGGCGGGGCGGTCGAAGGTCGAGGCGATGACCTCTCCCTTGACCGTGCGCTGCATGTCGGTGACCTCCTCGGGACGCTCGTCCACGAGCACCACCATCAGGTGCACCTCAGGGTTGTTGGTGGTGATGGCGTTGGCGATCTGCTGCATGATGATCGTCTTGCCGGCCTTGGGCGGGGAGACGATGAGACCGCGCTGGCCCTTGCCGATCGGCGAGACCAGGTCGATCACGCGCGGCGAGATGATGTGGGAGGCCGTCTCCAGGCGCAGTCGCTCGTCCGGGTACAGCGGGGTGAGCTTGCCGAAGTCCACCCGAGCACGGGCCCGCTCGGGGGTCATGCCGTTGATGGTGTCCACCTGGACCAGGGCGGCGTACTTGCCCTGGTTCTGGTTCCCACGGCCGCGCCGGTTGCGGCCACCGCCGCCACCGTGGTGCTGCTGCTCGACGTGCTGCTCCTCGCCCTCGCGCGGGGCCTTGACCTGGCCGGTGAGCGCATCGCCCTTGCGCAGGCCGTACTTGCGCACCTGGTTCATGCTCACGTACACGTCGCTGGGACCGGGAAGGTACCCGGTGGTGCGCACGTAGGCATTGTTGTCGCGGATGTCGAGGATGCCGGCGACGGTGACGAGCTCGTCGCCCTCGCGCACATCGTGGTCGTCCTGGGAGCGGCCCTGCTGGCCTCCCTGCTGGTTCGAACCGCCGTCGTCCTGGCCGCGGCCGCGGCGCTTGCGGTCACGGGAGCGGTTGCGGCTGCGCGAACGGCCGCGGCGGTCGTCGTTGTCATCCCGGTTTTCCTGGGAGCGGCTGTCCTGGGCGCGGTTGTCCTCCCCGGAGCGATCGGGCAGCTCGATGTCCTCGATGCGGCGGGGCCGCTGCTGACCACGGCCGTCGCGATCGCTGCGGTCCCCGCGATCACCGCGGTTCTCGCGCTCGCTGCGGTTCTCGCGATCGCCGCGGTCCGGTCGCTGCCGATCGCCGTCCTCGCGCTGGGGGCCGTCCCCCTGCTGCTGGCGGTCCTCGCGGCGATCGCCGCGGGCGTTCCTCTCGCGGGTGGGCAGCTCGATCTCAAGTGCGGGATCCGCCGCGCGCTGGGGAGCGGCCTGCTCCCGAGCGGCCTGCTCCCGCGAGGGCTGGTCCTGGGCGGGCCCGTCCTGCGAACGCCGATCCTGCGAAGGCCGGTCCTGCGCGGACCCGCCGCCGCTGCGCTGCTGCGCATCACCGTCGCCGCGCTGCTGCGCATCGCCGTTGCCGCGCTGCTGTGCATCGCCGGTGGCGGCCTGCCGGTCGGAGCCGGGGGCGCCGCCGCTGCGGATGGCCTCGATCAGCTCGCCCTTGCGCAGGCGGCGGACGTTCTTGATGCCGAGCGAGGAGGCGATGGCCTGCAGCTCGGGGAGTTTCTTCGCGGCGAGATCTGCGCTGCCGGTGGAGGGGGTGGTGTCGTTCACCCGGGTTCCTTCCTGTCGAACCGGGCTGGCCGGTCCAGGTGCTGGGTCAGGTGCTCACGGTCGCCCGCGGTGATGAGCCGTCACGGGCTGCGTGGCTCGTCCGAGCAGGGCGGGGTGCGGGGAGGCACCGGCATTGCGCCTGCCGGGATGCTTCGGGATGCGTCGCGCCGGGTGGCCGAGCCCGCTCGTCACCGCGGTGCGGAGGAGTGGGTCGCCCGGAACCGATGGCGGGGGGTCGTCGCCTGAGGGGCACCGGCGGTCATGCCGCACACGGTGGCTCCCACACGGAGTCGACACCGCCTGGACGCGGGCTCAACCTACCACAGCACGGCTGGGGTGTCGGCGCAGGGGCACCTGAGCCAGTCGCCACGCCGAGGGATCGTCGACGATGCGGCGCACCAGCCCCGCCACCCGTGCGCGGTCACCGGCCAGCACCAGCACGGCCGGGCCCGCCCCGGAGATCACCGCGGGCACTCCCTCCTGGCGCAGCACCCGCATCAGCTCCACGCTCTGGGGCATGCCGGGGGCCCTGTGCTCCTGGTGGAGGCGGTCCTCCGTGGCCTCCAGCAGCAGGTCGCTGTCCCCCGTGGAAAGAGCATGGGTGAGCAGCGCGGTGCGGGAGGCGTTGTGCACGGCATCGCCGTACGGCACCGTCTCGGGCAGCAGGGAGCGCGCCACGTGGGTGGACAGGGTGGCGCGCGGCAGCAGCACCAGGGGCCGCAGCACGTCCTCGGCGACGGTCAGGGCGACGGCGCGGGCGTGACCGCCTCGCATCCACGAGAGCACGACGCCCCCCATCAGAGCGGGGGCCGCATTGTCCGGATGCCCCTCGAACTCGCAGGCCAGCTGCAGCACGGTCCGGTCGTCCAGCGCCTCCGGCTCGCCGACCAGTGCCCGGGCCAGCAGCAGGCCCGCCACCGTCGCGGCAGCGCTGGAGCCCATTCCCCGACCGTGGGGGATGCGGTTGGTGCAGTGCAGGCGCACCCCCACCTGCGGGGCGCCCGCCTCGTCGAGACCCCGACGCAGGGCCCGCACCACCAGGTGCTCCTCCCCGGTGGGGACGGAGCCGGCTCCCTCCCCTCGGGCGGTGATCTCCACTCCGCCGGTGGTGGCCTCCAGCTCGAGGTCATCGCACAGGTCGACCGCCAGGCCCAGAGCATCGAAGCCGGGCCCCAGATTCGCGCTGGTGGCGGGGACCCTGACGGAGGCGCGCGTGTGCTGGATCCTCACAGGCCGATGGCCTCCACCACCGCCGCCAGATCCACGGGAAGCACCGTGGGCGTCAGGTCCCGGCGCGACAGCGCCGTCTCCACGTCCTTGAGCCCGTTGCCGGTGACGGTCACCGCGATCGTGGCCCCGGCGGGCACCAGTCCTCGCTCGGCCTGCTGCAGCAGACCCGCCACGCTCGCCGCGGAGGCGGGCTCGACGAAGATCCCGACGTCCTCGGCCAGGCGCTGCTGGGCATCGAGGATCTGCTCGTCGGTGACGGCGTCGATCAGCCCGCCGGAGTCGTCGCGGGCGGCCACGGCGAGGTTCCACGAGGCCGGGGCGCCGATGCGGATGGCGGTGGCCACGGTCTCCGGTGCGGTGATCGGGTGCCCGGCCACGAAGGGAGCGGCGCCGGCGGCCTGGAAGCCCCACATGGCCGGGGTGGCCTCGGTGATGCCGGCCTCGTGGTACTCGCGGTAGCCCATCCAGTAGGCGGAGATGTTGCCGGCGTTGCCCACGGGGAGCACGTGGACGTCCGGTGCGCGGCCCAGGGCGTCGCACACCTCGAAGGCGGCGGTCTTCTGCCCCTGCAGGCGGAAGGGATTGACGGAGTTGACCAGCTCCACGGGGTGCTCGGCGTGCAGCTTGCGCGCGATCTCCAGGCAGTCGTCGAAGTTGCCGTTCACCTGCACCAGCTGAGCTCCGTGCACGACGGCCTGGGCCAGCTTCCCGGCGGCGATCTTGCCCTGCGGCAGCAGCACCACGCAGGTCATGCCGGCGCGCGCCGCATAGGCGGCCGCCGAGGCGCTGGTGTTGCCGGTGGAAGCGCACACCACGGTGGTGGCTCCGTCGTTGAGGGCGCGGGTCATCGCCGAGACCATCCCGCGGTCCTTGAACGAGCCGGTGGGGTTCTGGCCCTCGACCTTGATGTGCACCTCGGCGCCGACGGCCTCGGAGATCGCGGGCGCGGGCACCAGGGGGGTGCCGCCCTCACCGAGGGTCAGCAGGGTGTCCTGCGCGGTGAACGGGAGGTGGTCGCGGTATTCGGCGAGGACGCCCTGCCACTGGTGTGCCATCGGGTCATTCTCCCTCGATGCGCAGCACGGAATCGACCCCCAGCACGGTGGAGGTGGAGGAGAACACGTCCAGCACGGCGGTCATCGACGATTCCAGGGCACGGTGGGTGGTGATGCCGATGTGGGCGCTGCCCTGTCCGCTCGCCGAGCCGTCGTCGTCCTCCTCGATCAGCTGCTGGTGGATGGTGGAGATGGAGATCCCGTGGCTGGACAGGGTCCCGGCGATCTCGGCCAGCACGCCGGGACGGTCCTGCACCCGCAGGGAGACGTAGAAGGCGCTGCGCAGCTGCTCCAACGGGATCTGCTCCAGGGCGGCGTAGTGGGACTCGCGCAGGCCCGCTCCCCCGCGCAGCCGCTGGCGGGCCGCGGAGACCACGTCACCCAGCACGGCCGAGGCGGTGGGGGCGCCGCCGGCGCCCTGCCCGTAGAACATCAGGGATCCGGCTGCGTCGGCCTCGATGAACACGGCGTTGAACGCCTCGGAGACCGAGGCCAGGGGGTGCTCGGAGGAGATCAGCGCCGGGTACACGCGCGCGGAGATCCTCTCCCCGTCCTGCCCGGGGACGCGCTCCACGATCGACAGCAGCTTGATGGTGCGTCCCATGCGCTCCGCGGCGGCGATGTCCTGGGAGGACACGGAGGTGATGCCCTCGCAGTGCACATCGGCCAGGCTCACCCGGGAGTGGAAGGCCAGGGAGGCGAGGATGGCGGCTTTCGCGGCGGCGTCGTGGCCCTCCACGTCGGCCGTGGGATCGGCCTCCGCATAGCCGAGCTGCTGGGCGGTGGCCAGGGCGTCGTCGAAGCTCGCACCGGTGCGGGCCATCGCGTCCAGCACGTAGTTGGTGGTGCCGTTGACGATGCCCATCACCCGGTCGATGCGGTCACCGGCGAGGGACTCGCGCACGGGGCGCACCAGCGGGATGGCCCCGGCCACGGCGGCCTCGAAGGACAGGTCCACGCCGTGACGGTCGGCCGCCTCGTAGAGGGTCGCGCCTTCCTGGGCCAGCAGTGCCTTGTTGGCGGTGACCACGGCGGCGCCGTGCTCCATCGCCTCCAGGATCAGGGAGCGGGCCGGCTCGATCCCGCCCATCAGCTCGATCACCAGGTCCGCCTCCCGCACCAGGGCGGAGGGGTCATCGGTCAGCAGCGATGGATCGACGTGGGAGCCGCGGTCGCGCGCCATGTCGCGCACCGCGACCCCGATCACCTCGAGCCGACCGCCGATGCGGTGCGCGAGGTCGTCACCCTGCTCGGTGATCAGGCGCAGCACCTCGGTGCCGACGGTCCCGGCACCCAGCACCGCCACCTTCAGGGTGGGCAGGTCCTGGGCGGAGTTCTCGGGAGCGGGTGCAGGCTGGGTGTTCGTCATGGTGCGGCGGTCCTTCCATGCGGTCCGTCGGTGGGTTCCGGGCGGCATCGGCACTGTATCGGAGCACCGAGCGCCCCTGTGTCGTCGTATGAACGTATGGGTCAAAGAGTGCGGTGCAGCAGAGGCCTCAGCCGACGTCCAGGGCCATCAGGTCGTCCTCGGTCTCGCGCCGCAGGAGCGTGCGGATCTCGCCGTCGCGCACGGCGACCACTGCCGGCCGGGGCACGTGGTTGTAGTTGGAGGACAGCGAGTAGCAGTACGCGCCGGTGACCGGGACGGAGATCAGGTCGCCGCGACGCAGGTCCGCAGGCAGGTACTCGTCCTTGACCACGATGTCGCCGCTCTCGCAGTGCTTGCCGACCACGCGCGCCACGGTGGGCTCGGCGTTGGAGACACGGCCGGCCAGCAGCGCCGAGTAGTCCGCGTCGTACAGGGCGGTGCGCACGTTGTCGCTCATGCCGCCGTCCACCGAGACGTACACGCGATGGTGGGGGCCGCCCAGGTGCACGTCCTTGATGGTGCCGACCGTGTAGAGGGTCTGGGTGGAGGGTCCGGCGATGGCCCGTCCCGGCTCGAAGGCCAGGTGGGGCACTTCCAGTCCCAGGTCCCGGCATTCCATGGCTACGATCTGCGCGATCCCCTGCGCGAGCGCCTCCGGGGAGGACGGCGTGTGCTGGGTGTTGTACATGACGCCGAAGCCGCCGCCCAGGTCCAGGGAGTCGATGGTGTGCCCGAAGCGCTCTCGCACCTCCGCCACCAGGCGCAGCACCCGGCGGGCGGCGATCTCGAAGCCGCTCACGTCGAAGATCTGGGAGCCGATGTGGGAGTGCAGGCCCACCAGGTTCAGGGTGGCCGGCCGCTCGAGGACTCTGCGCACCGCCTCCAGGGCATCGCCCGTGGGGAGGGAGATCCCGAACTTCTGGTCCTCGTGGGCAGTGGCGATGAACTCGTGGGTGTGGGCCTCCACCCCGGTGGTGACGCGCAGCATCACCGGGGCCACCACGCCCAGCTGCTCGGCGATCTGCGAGACGCGCTCGATCTCCTCGAGGGAGTCGACCACCAGCCTGGCGATCCCGGCCTTGAGGCCGCGGCGGATCTCCGCATCGGACTTGTTGTTGCCGTGCATGGCGATGCGGTCGGCGGGGAATCCTGCCCGCAGGGCGACGGCGAGCTCGCCCCCGGTGCACACGTCCATCCCCAGGCCCTCCTGGTCCACCCAGCGCGCCACCTCGGTGCACAGGAACGCCTTGCCCGCGTAGAACACGTGCGCACCGCGATAGGGCGCGAAGGCGGCGGCGAACGCGTCCCGGAAGCGTGCGGCGCGGGCGCGGAAGTCCAGCTCGTCCACCACCAGCACGGCGGTGCCCACCTCCTCGGCGATGCGGTGCACGCTCACCCCGCCCACCTCCAGGGCACCGTCGACTCCCCGCACGGTGGTGCGCGACCACAGTCCGTCGAGCAGTGCGTTGACGTCGGCGGGATAGGGCAGCCAGGTGGGCGCGGCATCGTTGCCGTGGAGGGCTCCGGCTTCGTGGGCGCGCATGGCGGCTCCTTCGGGTGGGGAGAATGCAGGACAGGGCCCGGGCACAGGGCTGCGACGGGCCGAGGAGAACCCTAGACGGCCGGGCGCTCCGCGTGCTCGACCGTCCGTTCCGCGATCAGCAGGTGAGCGAGCCCCCTTGATAGCGTGGCGCCGTCGAGCCGTACAGCGCTCCGGCCCATCCCCTGCGCCCACGAGGAGTAGCCGTGCCCACCACCGAGCCCCAGTCCGGATCCGGCCATGAACTGGTCGTCGTCGCGAACCGCCTGCCCGTGGACGCCCGCACCCTGCCCGACGGCGCCACGGAGTGGGTGACCAGCCCGGGCGGCCTGGTGACCGCGATGGAATCGGTGATGCGCACCGTGGACTCCGGTGCCTGGGTGGGGTGGGCCGGCAACCCGGGCGAGGCCCCCGAGCCCTTCGAGGCTGACGGCATGCACCTGTACCCCGTGGCACTCGAGCAGGATGACGTGGAGAAGTACTACGAAGGCTTCTCGAATGCGACCCTGTGGCCGCTCTACCACGACGTGATCGTGGACCCCGTGTTCCACCGCACCTGGTGGGACTCCTACGTCTCCACCAACCGCCGCTTCGCCCAGGCCGCCGCACCGGTGACGTCCCGCGGAGGGGTGGTGTGGGTGCACGACTACCAGCTGCAGCTGGTACCGGAGATGATCCGCGCCGCCCGCCCCGATGTGCGCATCGGCTTCTTCAACCACATCCCCTTCCCCCCGGTGGAGCTGTTCTCCCAGCTGCCCAAGCGCAACCAGATCCTGCGCGGCCTGCTGGGCTCGGACGTGGTGGGCTTCCAGCGCGAGAGCGACTCGCTGAACTTCCTGGCGTCGGTGCGCAAGCTGCTGGGGTACCACGTGGAGGGGCACGTGATCACCGTGCCCGGCATCGGCTCGGCCCCGGCCCGGGAGGTGGTCGCCAAGACCTTCCCCATCTCGATCGACTCGGCGGCCGTCTCCGCACTGACGGAGGACCAGGACGTCATCGAGCGCACGGCGCAGCTGCGCCGGGACCTGGGGAATCCGAAGAAGATCGTGCTGGGCGTGGACCGCCTGGACTACACCAAGGGCATCCGGCACCGCCTGAAGGCCTGGCAGGAGCTGCTCAACGACGGCTCCGTGGACCCCTACGAGACGGTGATGATCCAGGTGGCCACACCGTCGCGTGAGCGGGTGGAGGCCTACCGCCAGCTGCGCGACGAGGTCGAGCTCACCGTGGGCCGCATCAACGGCGACTTCGCGCCGATCGGCCGGCCCGCCGTCTCCTACCAGCACCGCTCCTTCGACCGTCGCGACATGACCGCCCTGTTCATGGCCGCGGACGTGGTGCTGGTGACGGCGCTGCGGGACGGCATGAACCTGGTGGCCAAGGAGTACGTGGCCTCCCGCCCGGACCTGCGCGGCGTCCTGGTGCTGAGCGAGTTCGCCGGCGCGGCCGACGAGCTGCGTGCGGCCGTGCTGGTCAACCCCCACGACATCGACGAGCTCAAGGCCGCGACCCTGCGCGCCCTGGCGATGCCCGAGGAGGACCAGGAGGAGGCGATGCGCTCCCTGCGGCGCCAGGTGATGGACAACGACGTGCAGGCCTGGGCCCATTCCTTCCTCGACGAGCTCGAGCAGTCAGGCAAGCCGCAGGACGACGCCCCGGCCGTGATCCGGCTCAGCGGCGACGATCCCACCGATCCCGGTGAGCTCGACGAAGCCCTGGCGCAGTTCGCCCGGATCCCTCGGATCCTGGTGGCCTCGGACTTCGACGGGGTGATCGCGCCGATCGTGGCCGACCGCGACGCAGTCCAGCCCGACCAGGCGGCGCTGGGGGCACTGCGCGACCTTTCCGAGCTGCCGGGCACCTCGGTCGCGCTGGTCTCGGGCCGTGCCCTGGGGGATCTGGACCACCACACCCGCATGCCCAGCACCGTGGTGCTGGTGGGGAGCCACGGCGCCGAGGTGGGTGCACTGCCGCCGTGGATGCACGCTGAGGTGCTGGACAACACCGCGCTGGCGATGACACCGGAGAAGGAGCAGCTGCTGGCCTCGGTGACCCGCACCCTGCGGCGGATCGCCGCAGAGAACCCGGGGTCGGAGGTGGAGACGAAACCGGCCGCGGCCGTGCTGCACACCCGCAACGCCCGCGGGCGCGGCTCCATCAACGCCACCGAGGCTGCTCTGGCCTATGCCCGCACCCTGCCGGACGTGGTGGTCACCCCGGGCAAGGAGGTGGTGGAGTTCTCGGTCATCCACACCTCCAAGGGCGTGGCGATGGATGCGCTCGCCCGCGCCAGCGCCGCCGATGCCTGGCTGTACGTGGGGGACGACGTCACCGACGAGTCGGTCTTCGCCCAGCTGGGCGACTCGGACCTGGCGATCAAGGTGGGCGGCGGGGAGACGGCTGCCTCCTTGCGCATCGATGATCCCGAGGCGGCCTCCGCACTGTTCGCCCGCTTGCTGGAGCTGCGGCGCGAGCAGGGCTGAGCCCGGGCCTGCAGGAGCCCGCGTTCCCGCCCCGGCGACGGGGCGGGGCTCAGCGCTCTTCGTGCGCGGCGATCTCCGCGAGCGTCGGTGCGCAGGAGCCCTCGGGTCGTGCCGCATCGCACCCAGTGTGAACCCACGCAATAAAACCTGAGCCGCGACACCGTCTGTCAACGATGTCGCGACTCAGGACACCAGTGCCCGCGACAGGATTCGAACCTACGACCTTCTGCTCCGGAGGCAGACGCTCTATCCACTGAGCTACGCGGGCCCGGTCACGAACGGATCGCGACCGACCACGGCAGTCTAGCAATGGGTGTGCACCGGATGCCGTCTCCCGGGTGGGTGCGCTGCGCAGGTGAGGCGGAGGTCACGCAACGGGCGAGGGGCGGTGGGCGGACGGTGCTCAGCGCGGCAGCGGAAGCTGTGCCCCGTGCAGCACGGCGGAAGGATCCGCCGCGATGCCGAGGCCGCTGGGGTCGGCATCAGCGCGCACCAGAAGGTCACCGACCGCGGCGATCATCGCCCCATTGTCGGTGCACAGCCGCGGCGGCGGGATCCTCAGCTCGATGCCCTCGGCCTCGCACCGCTCGGCCGCGACGGCCCGCAGTCGCGCGTTGGCGGCGACCCCGCCGACGATCACCAGGGTGTCCAGACCGCGGTCCTTGACAGCCCGGACCGCCTTGGCGACCAGCACGTCCACCACGGCCTGCTCGAAGGAGGCGGCAATGTCCGCCACCGGCGCCGGGTCTCCGGCGCGCTCGATTGTCTCAACGGTACGGGCCACCGCTGTCTTCAGCCCGGAGAAGGAGAAGGTGTAGGCCGGATCGCCGCTGCGCATCATCGCCCGCGGGAAGCGGAATGCGGCAGGATCCCCGTCGACGGCGGCCCTGGAGATCACCGGCCCGCCCGGATAGCCCAGTCCCAGCAGGCGCGCCACCTTGTCGAAGGCCTCCCCGGCGGCGTCGTCGAGGGTGTCGCCGAGGTGCTCGATCGGGTCCCGCACGAGGTCGCCGATGGCGAGGATGGAGGTGTGACCGCCCGAGACGATCAGCACGATGCTGCGCTCCGGCAGCGGGCCGTGCTCGAGAGTGTCGGCGGCGGCGTGGCCGGCCAGGTGGTGCACCCCGAACAGCGGCACATCGAGGGCCCAGGCCACCGACTTGGCGGCCGCCAGGCCCACGTGCACAGCCGTGGCCAGTCCCGGCCCGGAGGTGGCGGCCACGTGGGTGATGTCGCCCAGCTCCACTCCCGCATCGTGCAGGGCGATCTGCAGGGTGGGCACCGCGGCGTCGAGGTGCGCGCGGGCGGCGATCTCGGGGACCACTCCCCCGAACTCTGCGTGCTGGGAGGCGCTCGAGGCGAGGCCCTGGCCCAGCAGGGTGCCCTCGGAGACGATGCCGAACCCGGTCTCGTCGCAGGAGGACTCGACACCGAGGACGACGGGAGTGCGGGTCACCGCAGCAGCGACATCGGGTTGGAGTAGGTGCCGGCCTCGTCCATCTTGGCGAAGTGGAGGTGGCAGCCGGTGGAGCGACCGGTGGAGCCCACGTAGCCGATGACCTCGCCGGCCTCGACGGTGGCACCCACGGAGGTGCCGTAGCTCTGCAGGTGGAAGTAGCCGGTGATGACGCCGTTGCCGTGGTCCACCTTCACGCGCTTGCCGGAGGCACCGTTGTACTCGACCGCGATGACGGTGCCGGACTGCGCGGAATGGACGGGGGTGCCGCAACTGGCGCCGAAGTCGACGCCATCGTGCATCTTGCTGTATCCGAGCACGGGATGGGTGCGGTAGCCGTAGCCTGAGGTGATGGGGCCGCCCACGGGGCGTACGTAGCCGCCGGAGTTCTGGGGCAGGGCCTGGCCGGACTCGTCGACCGCGGCGGGCTCAGGCTCCGGCTCGGGCACGGTGACCTTGATGCCGGTGACCGCGTCGTTCTCCGCCAGGGTGGCCTCGTCCTCGACGGGGGCGGCCGGGTCGTCCGCGGAAGCGGTACTGCCCTCGGCGGGCGAGGTGCGCTCCTGATCGCGGGTGGCGGCGGTCTCCTCGGTACGCACCTCGGCACCCTCGGCCGCGGGCAACGGCGCCTCGGCGACGGGGAGGGCGACGGGCTGGATCGATGCGACGGGCGCCTCGACGACGGGGGAAGCAGCGGGCTGATCGGCCGGGGCCGCCTCGGTGACGTCCGCGGCCGTGGCGGCCAGCGGGGCGGCGATGGTGGCGGTGGCGAGGGCGCCCAGGACGCCGGACTTCACGACACCGGCGCGGACAGCGGAATCGCGGTGCGTGCCACCACCGGAGCGTGCGCACACGAGTGCTCGGCCATGGGCGCGATGGTTCGCCACTGCTTGCTACCTGCTTCCGGGATCGACGTCGGGTCCTGTCTGTCCGAGCGCGACGCTGGACATGGGAAGGACGCGTCGCCGAACAACCTCGTCAAGGCTACGGCCGGGCTGTCAGGACGTACGAGCAGGTCAACGCTCCCATTGCCAAATCTTTGCCCCGGGGGCCCGCGATGGGGGAACTCTTGACGTACCCCCTTGTCGGTTTGACAGGAACGCGGTTCTTCGTTCCGTGGTCGCGGGATGCACGTCACATCCGACCGCCGTCCGGGACGCTCGCTACAGTGTCGCCATGTCGACGCCTGAGACCAGTCGCAGCAGCGCTCCCCCCGTACGAGTCGTGGTGATCGAGGACGAACCGACCATCACGCAGGCGATAGCGGATCGCCTCACCGCCGAGGGCTGGGACGTGAGCACGGCCCCGGACGGCCCCACGGGCGTGCGGACCGTCGCCGAGGTGCGTCCGGACGTGGTCGTGCTGGACGTGATGCTGCCGGGCTACGACGGCCTGGAGGTGTGCCGCCGGATCCAGGCCGACGAACCCGTCCCGGTGCTGATGCTCACCGCCCGTGACGACGAGACCGACATGCTGGTGGGTCTCGGCGTGGGGGCCGACGACTACATGACCAAGCCCTTCTCCATGCGGGAGCTGGTGGCACGGCTCAAGGCGCTGCTGCGTCGGGTGCGGCGGGCCGCGGCACCGGATGCCGCCAGGGAGAGCCAGACCATGCTCGAGCTGGGCGACCTGGTGATCGACCGGGCCGGTCGGCGCGTCACCCGCGGCGGTGACCCCGCGCACCTGACGCCCACGGAGTTCGACCTGCTGCTGTGCCTGGCCTCGACCCCGGGCACCGTGCTCACTCGCGAGCAGCTGCTGGCCGACGTGTGGGACTGGGTGGACGCCACCGGCACCCGCACCGTGGACTCCCATGTCAAGGCGCTGCGTCGCAAGCTGGGGTCGGATCTGGTGCGCACCGTCCACGGCGTGGGGTACGCGCTCGAGCTGCCCGGCCCCGACAGCGAGGCCCCCGAGGCCGCCGAGGCGGATCCGGCGGCCGATCGGGCATGACCCCGAGGCGCGTGCCCGAGCGGCTCGACGTCCGCCCGCTGGACCGCTTCCGCTCCTTCAAGGTCAAGCTGGGCGTGCTGGTGGTGGCCGTGGTGAGCGTCTCCGCCCTGCTGACCTGGGTGAGCCTGAGTGCGGGCCTGGAGCCGATCCTGGCGATCCCGCTGGTGGTGCTGCTCGCGCTGGTGTTCACGCAGCTGCTGGCCCGTGGCATGACCTCGCCGCTGCGCGAGATGACACGGGCGGCACGCGCCATGGCCACCGGCGACTACACCCAGCGCGTCCGCGCCAGCAGTCGTGACGAGGTGGGGCAGCTGGCCGCGGCCTTCTCCACCATGGCCTCGGAGCTGGAGCAGACCGACCGGATGCGACGGGACCTGGTGGCCAACGTGTCCCACGAGCTGCGCACCCCCGTGGCCGGCCTGAGGGCCCAGCTCGAGAACATCGTCGACGGGGTCACCGAGCCCGATCCCGCCGCGCTGTCGGTCGCCCTCGCCGAGACCGAGCGCCTCTCCCAGCTGGTGGACCACCTGCTGGACCTCTCGCGCATCGATGCCGGTGCCACCGCGCTGCTGCACGAGCAGATCGAGCTGACGCCGTTCCTGCACGAGGTGGTGGACAGCGCTGCTCTCGCGCCCGGTGCTCAGGACGTGCGCTGGGTGATCGAGGTGGAGCCGGCCGGACTCACCGTCCATGCCGACGCCGCACGGCTCCACCAGACCATCGCGAACCTGCTGGACAACGCCACCCGGCATTCGCCACCGGGCGGTCGCATCCGCGTCGGTGCGGCTCGCGACGAGGCGGGCAGCGGTGTGCGGATCGACGTGCACGACGAGGGCCCGGGCATTGCACGGGAGGACCGCGACCGCGTGTTCGAGCGGTTCCAGCGCGGGGGCGCATCCGACACCTCCGGGGGCACCGGACTGGGCCTGGCGATCGCCCGCTGGGCGGTGGGGCTCCACGGCGGGCGCATCGAGGTGATCGACGATCCGCGGGACGAGCTGGCGGTGCAGGGGCGCTCCTCCCTGATCCGCGTCACCCTGCCCGATGCAGGTGCTCCTGCGACTCCGGTCACCACCGCGGCAGGCCCTGCACCCACACCCCCGGCGGACCTGGGATACTGACGCTGCGACATCACCGATCCGCCGCCGCCGTGCGCCGAGGTCGTTCGCGCAGCAGCGGCTGGTTCCCCCAGGGGGCACCGCCTCCGTTACGCTGGTCGCATCCACATCACTCGAACGTGAGAAGGCTGGCGATCTCATAGTGTCACAGCAGACACAGAGCACGGACACCCCGGAGTTCGGTCCCAACCAGTGGCTCGTGGACGCGCTCCGCGAGCAGTGGCAGCAGGACCCCACGAGCGTGGACCGGAGCTGGGCGGAGTACTTCGCCTCCCACCCTGCCGCCGGGGGCGCGGTCACCGAACCGCCGCAGCCTGCTGACGACGCCGGCGCAGGCACAGCCGAGCAGCCCACCGACCGCTCGGGCGGGAGCACATCCGACGGTGCCGACCCCGACGGCGGCGGCCGGACGACCGCCTCGCAGACGAACCTCGACGTCCCCTCCCCCTCCTCGACCCCCGCGAAGGAATCCGAGCCCGTGAACGACGCCGCGAAGGCCGACGAGAAGAAGACCGACGAGACGAAGGCGGCCCCGAAGGCCGACGAGACGAAGGCAGCCCCGAAGGCCGACGTGAAGAGGGCCCCGGAGAAGAAGGCCGAGCAGAAGTCCGAGGACAAGAGCTCCTCGCCCGCCGGCACCAGGATCTCCAGCACCTCGGACCGCCCCGCCAAGATCCCCACGACCACGACGCAGATCCCCGCTGTGGAGCTGCGCGAGCCCGAGCCCGTCAAGCTGCGCGGCCCGGCGGCGGCAATGGTGCGCAACATGGACGAGTCCCTTACCGTGCCCACCGCCACCTCGGTGCGCGACGTGCCGGTGAAGCTGCTGTTCGACAACCGGATCGTCATCAACAACCACCTCAAGCGCAACCGCCAGGGCAAGGTGTCCTTCACCCACCTCATCGGCTGGGCGATGATCGAGGCGATCACCGAGATCCAGGACATGAACAACGGGTTCGACGTCGTCGACGGAAAGCCCGTGATGCTGAAGCGCGAGGACATCAACTTCGGCCTGGCGATCGACATGCCGCGCCCCGACGGCTCCCGTGGCCTGGTGGTGCCCAACATCAAGGCGGCCCAGCGCTTCGACTTCCTGGGCTTCTGGCGCGCCTACGAGGACGTCGTGAAGAAGGCCCGCGCGGGCAAGCTCACGATGGACGACTTCTCGGGCACCACGGTCTCGCTGACCAACCCCGGCGGCATCGGCACCGTCCACTCCATCCCCCGCCTGATGAAGGGTCAGGGCGTGATCGTGGGCGTGGGTGCGATGGACTACCCCGCCCAGTTCCAGGGCGCGAGCGCCAGCACCCTGGCCGACCTCGCGGTCTCCAAGGTGATGACGCTGACCTCCACCTACGACCACCGCATCATCCAGGGCGCTGCCTCCGGTGAGTTCCTCAAGGTGATGGCCGACAAGCTACTGGGCAAGGATGCCTTCTACGACCGCGTGTTCGCGGCGCTGCGCATCCCCTACCAGCCTATCCGCTGGGTCGAGGACAACCCGTTCCGCTACTCGGAGTCCGAGCGCCTGGCCCCGGTGATGGACCTGATCCACTCCTACCGGGTGCGCGGCCACCTGATGGCCGACACCGACCCGCTCCAGTACCGCGTGCGCCACCACCCCGATCTGGACGTGGAGACCTACGGACTGACCCTGTGGGACCTGGACCGCACTTTCCCCACCCGCGGGCTGGGCGGCAAGGACTCGATGACCCTGCGCGAGATCCTCGCGGTGCTGCGGGACTCCTACTGCCGCTCGATCGGCGTGGAGTACATGCACATCACCGATCCCGAGGAGCGCAACTGGCTGCAGCGGGAGATCGAGACCCCGCGCCGCCCCTTCGACAAGGAGGAGCACACCCACATCATGGACCGCCTCAACGCCGCCGAGGCGTTCGAGACGTTCCTGCAGACCAAGTTCGTGGGCCAGAAGCGGTTCTCGCTCGAGGGCGGCGAGTCCGTGATCCCGATGCTGGACTCGATCCTGCACGACTCCAGCCACGACGACGTCGAGGAGGTGTGCATCGGGATGGCCCACCGCGGCCGTCTCAACGTGCTCTCCAACCTCGCCGGCAAGAGCTACTCGCAGATCTTCCAGGAGTTCGAGGGCAACGTCGGCACCAATCTCGGTTCGGGCGACGTCAAGTACCATCTGGGCACCGAGGGGACCTTCACCGCACGGGACGGGGCCACGACCAAGGTGTACCTGGCGGCGAACCCCTCGCACCTGGAGGCCGTCAACCCCGTGCTCGAGGGCATCGTGCGCGCCAAGCAGGACCGCCTGGAGCGCGGCAACGACTTCCCGGTGCTGCCGATCCTGATCCATGGCGATGCGGCCTTCGCCGGGCAGGGCGTGGTCACCGAGACCCTCAACCTCTCAGAGCTGCGCGGCTACCGCACCGGCGGCACCATCCACGTGATCATCAACAACCAGATCGGCTTCACCACGTTGCCGGACTCCTCGCGCTCCTCCTACTACTCCACGGATGTCGCCAAGTCCACGCAGCTGCCGATCTTCCACGTCAACGGGGACGACCCGGAGGCGTGCGTGCGCGTCGCCGAGATCGCCTTCCGCTACCGCCAGAAGTTCCACCGCGATGTGGTCATCGACATGGTGTGCTACCGCCGCCGCGGCCACAACGAGGGCGATGACCCCTCGATGACCCAGCCGCAGATGTACGCGCTGATCAAGAACCAGCCCACCGTGCGCAAGCTGTACACGGAGGCGCTGATCGAGCGCGGCGACCTCACCGAGGACGAGACCCAGGGCGTGATGCGCAACTTCCAGGAGCACCTGGACCAGGCCTTCGCCGCGATCCGGCCGAGCAAGAGCGATGACTCCGATGACAGCGTGCGGGGGCTGGACCTGCCCGAGTCCCAGCAGGAGGAACCGGCCGGCGCCCCCAGCGACGAGGACGAGATCTCCACCGCCGTGGACGCCTCGGTGCTGGAGCGGATCGGCGAGGCCCACACGGGCTACCCCGAGTCCTTCACCGTGCACCCGAAGCTGGCGCCCCTGGCCTCCAAGCGCCAGCAGATGTCCATCGATGGCGACATCGACTGGGCGTACGGCGAGCTGCTGGCCTTCGGCTCCCTGCTGCTGGAGGGGCGCCGGGTGCGCCTGGCGGGGCAGGACTCCCGCCGCGGCACCTTCGTGCAGCGCCACAGCGTGTTCATCGACCACGAGAACGGCGACACCTGGACCCCGCTGTCCCACCTCGGTGAGGGCCAGGCGCGGTTCAACGTGTACGACTCCTCCCTCTCGGAGTTCGCCGCCCTGGGCTTCGAGTACGGCTACTCGGTGGAGAGCCCGGACTCCCTGGTGCTGTGGGAGGCGCAGTTCGGCGACTTCGTCAACGGCGCCCAGACGATCATCGACGAGTTCATCTCCGCCTCCGAGCAGAAGTGGGGCCAGAACTCCGGGGTGGTGCTGCTGCTCCCCCACGGCTACGAGGGGCAGGGACCGGACCACTCCTCCGCCCGCATCGAGCGCTTCCTGCAGCTGTGCGCGGAGGACAACATGCGTGTGGCGATGCCGTCCACGCCGGCCAGCTACTTCCACCTGCTGCGCCGCCAGGCCAAGGCGACCCCGCGCAAGCCGCTGATCGTGTTCACCCCGAAGTCGATGCTGCGCAACAAGGCCGCCACCAGCCAGGTGGAGGACTTCACCAGTGGCTCCTTCGAGCCTGTGCTGCCGGACACCACGGTCGATCCCGCGAAGGTGAAGCGCGTGCTGCTCACCTCGGGCAAGGTCTACTGGGACCTGGTCGCCAAGCGGAAGAAGGAAGGGCGCGAGGACACCGCCATCGTGCGGGTGGAGCAGCTGTACCCGCTGCCGGCCGAGCAGCTCTCCTCCGTGCTGGAGGCGTACCCCGACGCCGAGCTCACCTGGGTCCAGGAGGAGCCGCGCAACCAGGGCGCCTGGTTCTACATGGCGATGAACTTCGCCGTGACCGTGGGCCGTACGCTGCGCGTGGTGGCGCGTCCCGCCTCGGCCTCGCCCGCCGCCGGATCCTCCAGCGTCCACAAGGCCGAGCAGGAGGACCTCCTGCGCCGTGCCTTCGAGCGCTGAGCGGTCCGTCGCTACAGTGGAGACTTCGTCCCCGCCCCAGGAGGTACAGGTGCCAGCAGCGTCCACCCCGTCCGATGCCGGTCAGGAGCCCCGCATCCGCATCATCGCCCTCGGCGACGAGCTCCTCGCCGGTGTGGGTGATGCCCGCGCCCTGGGCTGGCTCGGCCGAGCGGTGGCCAACGAGCAGGGTGCCGACAGCCGCATCGACCTGTTCACCTCCGCCCTGCCTCAGGAGACCTCGGCGCAGCTGGCCGAGCGCTGGGATGCGGAGGTGGCGCGCCGCCTCGACGAGCGGGGCCGAGCCGAGGGCAGCATCGACCACCGGGTGGTGCTGGGGATGGGGCGCGCGGACATCACCACAGGAATCTCCCTGGCGCGCTCGCGCCTGAACCTCGCCAAGGTGCTGGACGGGCTGGAGCGGCAGCGGCTCTCGGCCTTCGTGGTGGGCCCGCCGCCCAGCCGCGATTCCGAGCTGACCGCGAGCGTGCGCGATCTCTCCGGTGCCTACGAGGACGTCTGCTCCCGCCGGCGCATCCCGTACGTGGACACGCTGAACGCCCTGGACGGCCACGAGCAGTGGACCGCGGACATCGCTCGTTCCCCGGGTGATCATCCCGGTCAGACGGGCTACGGGCTGATGGCGTGGCTGGTGCTGCACGGCGGCTTCGGCAGCTGGCTGGGCACCTCGGCGTGACCGATCCGACCTTCATCACTGCCTGCTCGGGCCGCTGCGAGGCGCAGCGATCCCGGTGACTGTGGCACAATTGCGGGGTTGTCCGGCCGAAGGAAGGAGAGCGCGATGAGCAAGCGCGGACGCAAGCGCAAGGCCCGCCGCAAGAACGGCGCCAATCACGGCAAGCGCCCCAACAGCTGACGCCACCGAGCACGACGGCGTAGTGAAGGCCTCTTCTCCACCTGGGAAGAGGCCTTCGTCATGCCCGGACCGGTCGCGGTCAGGACGGCGGCAGAACGGTGGAGCTGGTGGAGGTGATGCGCACGCTGGAGGTGCCGTCGGTCCCGGTGCGCGAGACGGTCACGCTGCGGTACTGCACACTGATCCGCTCCCGCAGGGAGCTGGGGGCACGGTCCGCACAGCTGCGGCGCACCAGGTTCTTCACCCGGCGCAGCCGTTCGAGCTCGTCGGCGCACTCGGGGCAGTCCTGGGCGTGGAGGAGCATGCGCTCCACCATTTCGACGGGCAGCTCGCCGTCGATCGCTCCCTCGAGCCCGAAGCGCAGGTCGCGGCCGTCCTCGCCACTGCTGGCGCCGGGCTGCTCGCGCCGGCTCTGATCGCGGTTCATCGCTCCTCCTCCGACTGCTCGTCCCCGCGCAGGTACCCACTGCGACGCGCGTAGTCCGAGAGCAGCTCGCGCAGCTGCCGCCGACCGCGGTGCAGCCGGGACATCACCGTGCCGATCGGGGTGTCCATGATCTCGGCGATCTCCTTGTACGCGAAGCCCTCGACGTCGGCCAGGTAGACGGCCAGGCGGTAGTCCTCGCGCAGCTCCGCCAGCGCGTCCTTGACCGCGGAGTCCGGCAGGTGGTCCAGCGCCTCCGCCTCAGCCGATCGCAGGCCGCTGCTGGTGTGGGACTCGACCTCGGCCAGCTGCCAGTCCTCGACGGTGTCCGTCCAGGACTCCTTGGGGCGGCGCTGCTTCTGCCGGTAGGTGGAGATGTAGGTGTTGGTCATGATGCGGTACAGCCACGCACGCATGTTGGTGCCCGGGGTGAACCGCTCGCGGGCGCGGAAGGCCTTCATGAAGGTCTCCTGCACCAGGTCCTCGGCGTCCGCGGGCTTGCGAGTCATCCGCAGTGCGCCGCCGTAGAGGGAGTCGAGATGGGAGAGGGCCTCGGCCTCGAAGTCGAAGTCCTCGGCGGCAACGGGGGCGGCGAGATCCGCCTGCGGGGCGGAGTCCTCCCGCGACAGGTCGGTCGGCTCGGTCTGTGTCATCAGGTCCCAACCTACGCCAGGTGGCTCCAGCACAGCGACGCCCATGCGCGCTCCTCTCGATGCTCGTCCGGCATGTCGGCGCGGATCCGGTTCGGGCCCGCACCGGATGAACGCGGCAGGTGCTCCGGTTGTTCCCAACGGCCGCCGGCGCTGCCGCCGCGGCTGCTGGGGACTGCTCCGCCACGGCCGGACAGGATGCTGCACCTGGCAGTGGGGCCAGTCACGGTAGGCTGGGCGCCATGCCGAGCACCTCGGGTGGGCACCACCGCCCAGGCCCGGCACCACGAACCATCGTCGAGAACGTGAGGACACCATGGCCCTGGTCCGCCGCATCGCCCGCCCCCTGCTCGCCGCTCCCTTCATCCTCGAGGGGGTGCGCACGGCCTCGCAGCCCGAGCGTGAGATCGACGTCTACCCCCAGGCCTTCGAGGCCGTCGACTCCGCCCTGGCGAAGACCTCCACCCCGGACTTCCTGGACGCCCGCACCATCATCCGTGCCTCCGGTGCCATCGCCGCCGGCGCCGGCATCATGTACGCCACGAACCGCCGCCCCCGCCTGGCTGCTGCCACCCTGCTGCTGACCACCTCGGTGGGCTGGGCCGGCCGCAAGCGCATCTGGGAGCTCAGCGGCGAGGAGCGGATGCAGGAGATCCAGTCCATCCTCACCGACGCCGGCCTGCTGGGCGGCGTGCTGCTGGCCGTCGTCGACCACGACGGCCGTCCCTCGCTGGGCTACCAGGTGAACAAGTTCGTCGAGCGCAGCAAGAAGAACGCCGCGGCCAAGCAGCGCGAGATGGAGAAGAAGGCCGACGCAGTCGGCAAGCGGGCCAAGAAGCGCGTGGACGCCACGCAGAAGAAGCTGGCCTCCGCGCGGGGCTGACGGCGTGACGTCCGAGGTCCTGTGGACGGCTCCTGTCGCACAGGGGCCGGTCGACGCACTGGTACGGGTCCCCGGGTCGAAGTCGCTGACCGCACGCTGGATGCTGCTGGGCGCCATCGCCGATGAGCCCACGCGGCTGCGCAGAGCGCTGGTCTCCCGCGACACACGCCTGATGCGCGATGCGCTGGAGCGCCTGGGGGCCGTGCTCTCGGTGCAGGACGGGGAACTGCAGGTCACCCCGATCCCCCCTCCGTCGGAGGCTCCCGCCGAGCCGATCGAGATCCACGCCGGGCTGGCCGGCACCGTGATGCGCTTCGTGCCGCTGCTGGCCGCCCTGCACCACGGTGACGTGCGCTTCACCGGGGACGACGCCGCCCTGCAGCGGCCCATGTCACCGGTGATCGCCGTGCTGCGCGCGCAGGGCGTGGAGGTCACCGAGCACGGCGAGGCCGGACGCCTGCCGTTCACGGTGCACGGGAAGGGGCACCTGGCCGGCGGCCGCATCGAGGTGGACGCCTCGGAATCCAGCCAGTTCGTCTCCAATGCCCTGCTGGTGGCCGCCCGGGGGGACCAGGACCTCGAGCTGGTGCACCGGGGCGCCTCGCTGCCGTCTCTGCCCCACATCGACATGACCATGGAGACCCTCAGGGCCGTCGGCGTGCAGGTCAGCCACGAGGTCGACGAGGACGGCCTGCACCTGTGGCGAGTGGCCCGGGGAACGATCGCCCCCGGCAGCATCGTGGTCGAACCGGATCTCTCCAACGCCGGGCCGTTCCTGGCCGCCGCCATGGTCACCGAGGGCACCATCGCGATCGCGGACTGGCCCGAGCGCACCACCCAGCCCGGGGACGCCTACCGCGGCCTGCTCGAGCAGATGGGTGCAGAGGTGTGGCGCGAGGACGACTCGCTGTGCGTGAGCGGCACCGGCACCATCATGGGCATCGACGCGGACCTCTCCCGCACCGGCGAGATCGCCCCCACCATCGCGGCGCTCGCCGCGCTCGCGGAGTCCCCGAGCCGTCTGCGCGGCATCGGGCACCTGCGCGGTCACGAGACCGACCGGCTGCGGGCACTGGCCACGGAGCTGACCCGGCTGGGTGCCCGCACCGTGGAGCTCGAGGACGGCCTGGAGATCAACCCCAGTCCCTTGCGCGGGACGGTGTTCGAGACCTACGAGGACCACCGCATGGCCACGGCCGCCGCCATCATCGGACTGCGGGTGCCGGACGTCCGGGTGGTGAACGTGGAGACCACCCAGAAGACCCTGCCCGACTTCGTGGGCATGTGGCTGTCGATGCTGCACACCGATGCTCCCGCGGGGGGCACCTGGTGAGGCGCTCCTACCGCGACCTCGACGAGTCCGACGTCAGGGTGCGACCCAACCGGCGGGGCAGCCGCCCCCGCACCAAGGACCGCCCCGCGCACGAGGACGCGATCCCGGCGCGCGTGGTCGCCGTGGACCGTGGCCGCTGGCGCACCGTGGTGGGCGCCGGCACCGACCAGGAGCGCACCGTCACGGCGATGCGGGCCCGCGAGCTGGGCCGCTCCCCCGTCGTCCCCGGGGACGTGGTGGCGCTGGTGGGTGACACCAGCGGCACGGACGGCACCCTGGCCCGGATCGTGCGGATAGAGGAGCGCTCCTCCTTCCTGCGCCGCAGCGCCGACGACGACGACTCCTCCGAGCGCCCGCTGGTCGCCAACGTCGACACGATGGTGATCGTCACCGCCCTCGCCGATCCCGAACCCCGCGGGGGCATGGTGGACCGCTGCCTGGTGGCCGCCTGCGTGGCCGGCATCGACGCCCTGCTGGTGCTGACCAAGGCCGATCTGCGCGACCCGGAGGACTTCCTGCACACCTACGCGCCGCTGGGGGTCGAGCACCTAGTGACCCACCAGGATCAGGACGGGCGGATCGTGGGATTGGAGCAGCTGCGCGAGCGGCTCACCGGTCACGTCAGCGTCCTCATCGGGCACTCCGGCGTCGGCAAGTCGACCCTGCTGAACGCCCTGGTGCCCGGCACCGAGCGCGGCACCGGGGTGGTCAATGCGGTGACCGGGCGCGGCAGGCACACCTCCTCCTCCGCTCTGGCGATGCAGCTGCCGGATTCCGCGGGCTGGGTGATCGACACCCCAGGAGTGCGGTCCTTCGGCCTGGGCCACGTGGCCCCCGAGGAGCTGCTGAACGCCTTCGCGGACCTCGCCAAGCTGGCCCAGCAGTGCCCGCGGGGCTGCACCCACCTCGAGGACGCCCCCGACTGCGCCCTGGACGAGCTGGTGGAGCAGGGAGAGGCCGGCACGGCGGGGCCGGCCCGCCTGGCCTCCTACCGGCGCCTGGCCGCGGCCCTGCGCCGCAACGACCCCTGGGACGTCTGAGCCGCAGGGCAGGAAGGAGATGACGGGGCCCGGGAGGTCCGGGCTCGGGTCGCCGCGTCGCTCCCGGTCCGCGGCACCGGGTGCCCCTAGTCTTTACCCATGTCCAGCCGCTATGCCGACGATCTCCGTCTGGCCCATGTGCTCGCCGATGCCGTGGACCAGCTCACCATGTCCCGCTTCAAGGCACAGGACCTGGAGGTCACCACCAAACCGGATCTCACCGAGGTCACCGACGCCGACCGCGCCGCCGAGCAGCTGGTGCGCTCCCAGCTCTCCCGCTCCCGCTCCCGCGACCAGGTGATCGGCGAGGAGTTCGGCTCCACCGGCTCCTCACCCCGGCAGTGGGTGATCGATCCGATCGACGGCACCCGCAACTTCGTGCGCGGGGTGCCGGTATGGGCCACCCTGATCGGCCTGATCGAGGACGGCCAGCCGGTGATCGGTCTGGTCTCCGCGCCCTCGCTCTCCCGCCGCTGGTGGGCCGGCGCGGGTGCGGGCGCCTGGACGGGCACCCGCATCAGCTCGGCCTCGCAGCTGCAGGTCTCCCAGGTGGACGACATCGAGGACGCCTCGCTGTCGTACTCCTCCCTGCACGGCTGGGCCGATGCGGAGCGGCTCCCCCAGATGCTGAACCTCATGCAGCGGTTCTGGCGCACCCGCGCCTACGGCGACTTCTGGTCGTACATGCTGGTGGCCGAGGGTGCGGTGGACGTGGCCTGCGAACCGGAGCTGAACCTGCACGACATGGTGGCGCTGGCACCGATCGTCACCGAGGCCGGAGGTCGCTTCACCTCGATCGACGGCGAGGACGGCCCCTTCGGCGGCAGCGCCGTGGCCAGCAACGGGATCCTCCACGACGAGGTGCTCGAGGCGATCGCCGCACGCAACGAGCGCGATTGATCCCTCCCGCAGGGATTCACCTGAACAGGGTCCCCCACCCGGCTCGGTAGACTCTGGACGTCGTTGACCCGAACCGTGAAGGGACCTGATCATCCATGACCGTCAAGCGCGTCGCTCTGCTCACCGCCGGTGGCTACGCCCCCTGCCTCTCCTCCGCTGTCGGAGGTCTCATCGAGCGGTACAACGAGCTGGTGCCCGACGTCGAGATCATCGCCTACAAGCACGGCTACTGGGGCCTGCTGTCCGGCGAGAAGATCGTGGTGGATGACGAGGTGCGTGCCAAGGCCGGCCTGCTGCACAACTACGGCGGCTCCCCCATCGGCAACTCCCGCGTGAAGCTCACCAACACCGCCGACCTCGTCGAGCGCGGCCTGATCAAGGAGGGCGAGAACGCCCTGGAGGTGGCCGCGAACAGGCTCAAGGAGGACGGCGTCGACGTCCTGCACACCATCGGTGGTGACGACACCAACACCACCGCTGCGGACCTGGCGAAGTACCTGCACGAGAACGACTACGACCTGCATGTGGTGGGCCTGCCCAAGACGATCGACAACGACATCGTGCCGATCCGTCAGTCCCTGGGCGCGAAGACCGCCGCAGAGCAGACCAGCGTGTTCGCCCAGAACATCATCGCCGAGCACGGCTCGAACCCGCGCATGCTGATCATCCACGAGATCATGGGCCGCGCCTGCGGGTACCTCACCGCACAGGCCGCCGAGTACTACCAGCAGTGGCACGCCCAGCAGGAGTGGCTGCCGGCGATCGGCCACAAGGCAGAGCGCTGGGACGTGCACGCCGTGTTCCTGCCGGAGATGAAGCTGGACATCGACGCCGAGGCCGAGCGCCTGAAGAAGGTCATGGACGAGACCGGCTGCGTGAACATCTTCCTGTCCGAGGGCGCGGGCATCCCCGAGATCGTCGCCGAGATGCAGAGCCGCGGCGAGGAGCCGGAGAAGGATCCCTTCGGCCACGTCAAGATCGACAAGATCAACCCCGGCCAGTGGTTCGCGGGGCAGTTCGCGGAGAAGCTGGGAGCGGAGAAGGTCATGGTGCAGAAGTCCGGCTACTTCTCGCGCTCCGCGAAGGCCAACGCCGAGGACCTGCGCCTGATCAAGTCGATGACCGACCTCGCCGTGCAGGTCTCCCTCGAGGGCGGCTCCGGCGTGATCGGCCACGACGAGGAGCAGGGGAACGTGCTGCGCGCCATCGAGTTCGACCGCATCGCCGGCCACAAGTCCTTCGACATCTCCCAGCAGTGGTTCACGGACGTGATGGACCGCATCGGCCAGAAGGTCGCCCCGGCCGAGAAGGACTGACCGAGCACCGGCCGATACCGCACGCCCGACGAGCCCCGCGCACCCGATGAGCGCCCCCGTCCCCGGGGCGACCGCTCACGGGCAGCGCGGGGCTCGCGTGCGCCTGCGCACCTGGCGACGGTCCCTGACGGCTTTGGCCGGCCTCCTGGGTCGCATCAGGGTGACGTCGTCCTCGTCGGCCTCGTCGGGTTCGGAGACGGCATCCTCGCAGGGCCTGGCCCCGGGTCCGCATGCCGTACGGTTCGCGCAGGACCGTGGGCCGTGGCGGCCATCGGCTCGGCCCCGCCAGGGACGCCTGGGCGACTGCTGGGTGATGGCGGGGATGCTCGCGGTGCACGAGACGGCTCCGGAGCGTCTGCGGGCGCTGATGACCCGGGAGCAGGACGGATCGGTGACCGTACGGCTGCCAGGAGCCGGGCATCCCGTGCGGGTGGATCGGATGATGCCGGTGGACGCAGCAGGCGTGTTCGTCTACGGCCGGCAGGACGGTGGAGGCCCCGGCTGGGCGGGGGTGCTGGAGAAGGCCATCGCTGTGCAGGTGGCGGGCGGCTACCGATTCCTTCAGCGGGGCTTCGGGCGCTTCGGCCTGGAGCTGCTGCTGGGCGAGAGGGGACGCATGCTGCTGGCGATGCCCACCGCCGGTCAGATCGAGGCCTGGAGGGCCGAGCACCGTGCGATCCTCGCCTCCACCCATCCGCTGAGCCGCCGGGTGCGCACGGCCCACGGCCCTCTGCCGCCGAACCACGTGTTCGCGGTGATCGGAGCGGAACCGGTCAGTGGTCACATACTGCTGCGGAATCCGGTGAACCCGGGGCGGGTGCTGCGGGTGGATGCACGCACGTTCCGGCGGGGGTTCATCTCGGTGGATGTCACCGGGCCGCTGCGCTGACCGGGCAGCCGGGAGCAGCCGGTCCCGTCAGTCCCGGGCGTCGTCGATCCGTGCGAATTCGGCCAGCCAGGCGTCGGCGATGAGGCGGTGACCGGCGATCGTGGGGTGCACGCCGTCCTCGGCGATGCTGGCGGGTGTGTGCCCCACCGACCAGGCCCGCTCCATCACCTGCTCCAGGTCCACCACTGCGTGCCGGAACTCGTGGGCCAGATCGCGGATGACTGCCACCTTCTGGTCGAGATCGGCATGGAAGCCGGCCTTCTCCTGGTCGATGTCGGTGACGAAGGGGACCACCATCAGCACGGGCACAGCGGGCCGGGTGGCCGAGAGCTGGTCCAGCATGTACCGGTAGTCGCGCTCGAACTCCTCCGCGGTGACGGTCTCGCCCCGGGTGAAGCCGTGCCAGGTGTCGTTGACTCCGATGTAGACGGTGATGACGTCGGTCTCGAGCTCCAGGCAGTCCCGATCGAAGCGACGCACCAGCTCCTGAGCCCGGTCGCCGGAGATGCCGCGGTTGATGACGCGGGCGGTGGGCTCGTGAGCGGCGAGGTGCTCGGCGATGAGGCGCACATAGCCGTAGCCGAGACCCTGTGGGTCCTCGGCGCGGCTGCAGTCCGTGATGGAGTCGCCGAGGAACAGGAAGGATCGCTGAGCGCGGGCAGCGGGTGCGGTGGCCGTCATGGGGCAATCCTGCCAGACGGCCGAGGAATCGGGCGAGCACGACTGGCCTGGAGGAATAGCGAAGGCCCTGATCAACATTCCTGCTGATCAGGGCCTTCATCTCGTAGCGGGGATAGGATTTGAACCTATGACCTCCGGGTTATGAGCCCGGCGAGCTACCGAACTGCTCCACCCCGCGGCGACGTCCTCCACTGTAGGGGGTGCGGCGTCGGCCCGTCCAGGCGGGAGGGCATGAACGTGGGACAGCCCACGTTCACGCCCCGTTCACCGCCGGGGTGGACCCGGCATTCAGCCGCCACTGCCCTCGAGCTCCTGGTTCGCCTGGATGGCGCGATCGAGTGCGTCGGCGACGCGGTCCTGGGCCTCGCCGTACTTGGCCCAGTCCCCGGCCTCCAGCGCCGCCTCGGAGTCCTTGACGGCTTGGTCCATGTCGGCCAGGGCCTGGTCCAGTCGCTCCTGGGGGGTGCCTTCCTCCGGTGCGGCCGGGGCGGAGCTGTCGGTCTCCTCCCCCTGCGGCGCGTCGGTCGGGGCGTCGGTGGGCTCCTCCGTCGGGGCGTCGTCCGGGGTCTCCACCTCGCCCTCCCCGGTCTCGGTGTCGGCCGTGCCCTTGGCACCGTCCGGATCGGTGACCGCGGCGTCGCCGGCGTCGGCGCCCGAGTCGCCGCCGAACACCAGGTCCAGCGCCTCGTTCAGCGTGGGAGCGAACCCGATCTTCTCGCCGAAGGAGACCAGCACCATCTGCAGCAGCGGGTACTGGGTGCCGCCACCGGAGGCGGAGGACTGCAGGTACACCGGCTGCACGTACAGCAGGCCGCCGCCCACCGGAAGCGTGAGCAGGTTGCCGTTGATGACCTCGGAGTTGCCGGACTTCAGCAGGTTCAGCGCCTGGGACACATTCGGCTCGGCGTTGAAGGTGGCCTGCACCTGACCGGGTCCGTTGACCGGGTTGGTGGCCGGCAGCACCAGCAGCGTCATGTCACCGAAGGTCTCCGCGGGGTTGCCCTCCAGGCTGCCCGTCTCGGAGTCCACGGCCAGGAACCCGGTGAGCACGTTCTGCCCCTGGGCCGGGATGTAGCTGGAGGACAGCGTGAAGCGCGGATCATCCATCCCGGGCACCTGCATGGTGAGGTACATGGGCGGCTGCGGCGCCTGCTGACCTGCGGATCCATCCGGGTTCTGTGGGGCCGGCTGGGTGGGATCCGGGGGGATCTGCCAGAAGTCCTGCTGACCGAAGAAGTCATCCGCATCGGTGACGTGGTACGTAGCCAGCAGTTCGCGCTGCGCCTTGAAGTAGTCCGCGGGGTAGCGCAGGTGGCTCATCAGCTCGCCGCTGATCTCCGTCGCGGGCTGCAGGGCCTCGGGGAACACCTCGCCCCACGCCTTGAGTATCGGATCCTCCGTGTCCCACGCGTACAGCTTCACAGAGCCGTCGAAGGCGGAGACGGTGGCCTTGACGCCGTTGCGCATGTAGTTGGCCTGCCGCACCCGATTGCCGGCCGTCTCCCCCGGTGTGGTCTGGGAGTCGTTGATGGCCTCGTCCAGATTGACGCTGCGGGAGTACGGGTAGTGGGTGGTGGTGGTGTAGCCGTCGACCACCCACACCAGCTCACCGTCGACGACCGCCGGGTACATCTGCGAGTCCAGCGACAGGAACGGTGCCACCTCCCGCACCCGCTGCTGCGGGTCGCGGTCGTAGAGGATCTGCGACTCGGGGTTGACGTAGTCGGAGATCACGATGTTGGGGTCGCGGAACTTGATGGCGTACAGGAGGCGGTTGAAGAAGGTGCCCACCGACGGGCCGCCATCACCCTGGTAGGTGTTGTTCACCTGGGTGCCGCCGTCCTCTTCCCCGGTTCCGAGCTGGTAGTCGAACTCCTCGGGTTCGGCACCCTCGGGGGCGCCGACGATCGAGTAGTCCGGGGAGTGGCGGCCGAAGTACACCCGCTCCTCGTACTCCCCCAGGGACCCGTCGCCGGGGACGCCGGACTGCAGGAAGCTGGGCTCACCGTCGGCGTTGCGGCGGTTGCCGTAGGCGGCGGCGGTGCCGTAGCCATGGGTGTAGATGATGTGCTGGTCCACCCAGGAGCGGCTGTCCAGCTCGAACTGGTCCGGGCGCAGCTCGCGCACACCGATCACGGTGTCCTGCAGCGCGCCGTCGATCTCGTAGCGGTCCACGCTGAGCACCTCGTCGAAGCCCCAGTAGCGACGGTTGGCCTCGCGCTGCTCGAAGGTCTTGGAGACGATGTTGGGGTCCATCAGGCGGATCTGCGCGGTGGTCTCGGCGTCTTCGCGCAGGGCTCCCGGAGCGGCATCGGTGCTGGCTGCGTAGGAGACCTCGCGAACGTCGTCGATGGCGAACGCAGCACGGGTGGCGTCGATGCTGCGCTGGATGTAGGGCTGCTCGAGGGCGCGCTCATTGGGGTTGACCTGGAACTGTTGGATCGCCCAGGGGTACAGGTTGCCCACCACCAGGGTGGAGAGCACCATCAGGCCGGCGCCGATGGCGGGGATCCGCCAGTCCGCGCGCACGATCCACACGATGAACAGGAACGCGACGATGATCGCGGCGATCGCCAGGATGGTCTGCGCGGGCAGGATCGCATTGACGTCGGTGTAGGAGGCACCGTCGAAGCGGCCGTGCGGGGTCACCAGCAGGTCATAACGGTGGAACCAGTGGCCGAGGCCCAGCAGCAGCACGTAGACGGTGGCCAGCACGCCGAGGTGGCGGCGGGCCGCCTTGGTGACCTCGAGACCGCTCTCCTGCCCCCAGGCGACACCCCCGTACAGGAAGTGCCCCACCACCGCACCGACGATGGCGACCAGGCAGACGAACTGGCCGAAGGCGATGATCAGGTCGATCAGGGGCAGGGTGAACACGTAGAAGGAGATGTCGTTGCCGAACACCGGATCGGTCTCGCCGAAGGGCTGGGGGTGCAGGAACAGCTGGACGTCCTGCCAGCGGCGCGAGGCGGCGAGCCCGCCGAAGGCACCGATGACCAGGGGGGCGACGATGGTCAGGCCGCGGCGGAGCGGGTCCACGGCGGAGCGGAACTGCTCCAGGGCCTCCTGCTCCCGGGTGACCGGCGGGTACACGGGGCGCTTGGTGTAGGCGATGCGAAGGCTCAGGTACAGCGGCACCGCGAACAGCACGAAGCCGATCACGAACAGGATCGCCTCGGTGATCCACCGGGTGAACAACACGTCGGAGCGCCCCAGCTGGTCGAACCACAGATAGGTGGTCCACACCTCGGAGGCGATGATCAGCGCCACCAGCAGGGCACCCAGCACGATCGCCGTGATGCTCAGCGGGTTCAGCTTCGGCCGGGAACCGCCTTCTCGAGCAGCCGGACGCGGACGCGGGGAAGGGGTGTCACCGAAGGGGACGGAGAAGCTCACAGATGACCTCGTGTTGATCTCGGGCCCGCGGCCGCGACAGGCGCGGTGGGGGTCCGGGTACAGTGTGGTGCCCCCGCTGACGGCGGTGGCCCGTCCATTCTCTCAGGCGAACCTGTAAGGGAACCTCTCGATCTGATGACGAATCCGAGCCCTGACCCCCTTGATGCGCCCACGGCTGCCCTCGCCGCGGCGGTGCTGGAGATCGCCCGGCATGTCGAAGGCGAGCCGCTCGCCGCACCGCGCTGGTTCGCGCTGGCCAACGGTGCCCAGCTCCTCGCGCAGCAGCCGGGGCTCGCGGCTCTGCTGGGAGAGGAGTCGGCGGCAGTGATGGCCGGGGACGAACTGCAGCTGATCTCCATCGAGCTCGACGAGACTGCAGATGCGGACAGTGCCGACCCGCTTCACGCCCTGGCCCACGTCGAGTGGCCGGAGATGGCCGCCGGTGGAGTGCTCGCCTGCGACCTCGCTCCCGAGCAGTGGTCCGTGCGCGAGGAAGACGACACCAGCGCAGCCACCCCCGGGGCGGTGAGTGCTCATGGGACGGGCGGTACGGGACCACTGCGCATCGTGGTCGGCGCGCTCGAGGACGGCACCACGTGGTCGGCCCTGCAGCGTGACGGGGACCAGCAGTACACCCTGGGGGCTGCGCTCCTCCCTGATCTGACCGCTGCACTGCTGGAGAGCCTGCAGCCCGCCTCCTGAACGGAGCGGACGTGCTGCGACTCCCGAGCGCCGGTGCACCGGCAGCCCGGGAGCTGCGCAGCCGGGCCCGCACTCAGTGCGAGGCCACCAGCGAGTCGTCAGCGGCCGTGTCCTGGTCGAGCAGGCCCTCGGCACCGCCGGAGCCCAGCCCCTCCGATCCCCCCGCGGGGGCACCGTCCTTGATCTCGCCGGTGTCGTGATCCACATCCGGGATGTCCGCCACTCGGGGCGGCTTGGTGAACTCGGCGGTCCCGAAGGTGAGGTCGTGGCCGATGGTCTCGGCGGTCAGCGTGAGCGAGTGGTACGTCCTACCGTCATCCCCGGTCCACTCGGAGGTGCCCAGGCGGCCCGTGGCCACCAGCGGCTGCCCCTTCTTCACCGAGGCGATCACGTTGCGGGCCAGCTGGCGCCGCGCGTAGACGTTGACGAACTCGGTCTTGCGGTCGCTGTAGTCGTTGATGCTCGAATCGAAGTAGCGCGAGTTCACCGCGATGCGCACCATGGCGCTGATGTCGCCGTTGGGGAACTGCTTCTCGCGGGGGTTGTCGGTGGCGTTGCCCACGACGGTGCTGCGGATCTCTTTCATGGTGGTGTCCTTCCTCGATGCGGGGGCCGTCCCCGTCGTCGACTCCGTGCCGACCACCTCAGCGTGGCGAGCGCCGCGACGGGGGACCACCGGGTCACGGGGATTGGGGACGAACGGACTCTGGGGAGGAACTTCGTCGCACACGACGACGGCCGGCCCCGCAGAGGGGACCGGCCGTCGGTCGTGGATCGGTGCGCGGCCGGGGCCGCGACGCGATCAGGCCTGGGGGACCACCAGGCCCGAGGCGTTGGTGCGGGCGTTCTCGAAGCGCGCCTGGACGTCAGCCCAGTTCACAATGTTCCAGATCGCCTCGACGTAGTCCGCCTTCACGTTCTGGTAGTCGAGGTAGAAGGCGTGCTCCCACATGTCCAGCTGGAACAGCGGGATCGTGGCCACCGGGACACCGTTCTGCTGGTCGTAGAACTGCTCGATGACCAGGTTGCCGCCGGCCGGCTCGTACGCCAGGACCGCCCAGCCGGAGCCCTGGATGCCCAGAGCAGCGGCGGTGAAGTGCTTGCGGAAGGCGTCGAAGGAGCCGAAGTACTCGTCGATCGCGGAAGCGAGCTCACCGGTGGGCTTGTCGCCGCCCTCCGGGGAGAGGTTCTTCCAGAAGATCGAGTGGTTGGTGTGGCCGCCCAGGTTGAAGGCGAGATCCTTCGAGAGCTGGTTGACGTTGCCGAACTCGCCGGACTCACGCGCCGCGGCCAGCTTCTCCAGGGCGGTGTTGGCGCCCTTGACGTAGGTGGCGTGATGCTTGGAGTGGTGAAGCTCCATGATCTGGCCGGAGATGGAAGGGGCCAGGGCCCCGTAGTCGTAGTCGAGATCCGGAAGCGTGTACTCCGCCATGTCGTCCATCCTCTCTGTTGGTCGTTCCGAACCCGAGGGGGTCCGGTGCGCTTCCATCCTGCCACGATCGTTCGAGGTGTGGTGAGGGGCCGCTGCACCCTCCGATCACGCGTTCAGGTGGAGAGGTCCAGATCGTCCCAGTCCCGGTGCGGGATCGGGGGCTGCCGCACCGCCCGATCCAGGGCCCACCGCGATCCGATCCGGTGTCCGATCCTGGTTCCGCATGCTGCCCCCCGCTCGCCGTCGTGCTGCGAGTGTCCCACCCACGGTCCACAATGGGGCGGTGGCACGACAGGACCGGGACGGCACCGCAGCAACGGGTACGGCGACCAGTGCGCTGGACCTGTTCAGCGCGCCCACTGCCCACTGGTTCCGCGAGGCGTTCGGCGCGCCCACGCCGGCGCAGGAGGGGGCCTGGCGCTCGGTGACCGCGGGGCAGGACACCCTGGTGGTGGCGCCCACCGGGTCCGGGAAGACCCTCGCCGCGTTCCTCACTGCGATCGACCGGCTGGCCTTCGGACCTGAGGAGGACGCCCAGGAGCCGTCGGGCACCAGCGTCCTGTACATCTCCCCACTGAAGGCCCTCGGGGTGGACGTGGAGCGCAACCTCACCTCTCCCCTGGTGGGAACGATGCGGGCAGCGCAGCTGCTGGGGCATGCGCGCCGATCGATCGAGGTGGGGGTGCGCACCGGGGACACCCCGCCCGCCGAGCGCAGGCGCCTGATCGCACATCCGCCGGACGTTCTGATCACCACCCCGGAATCGCTGTTCCTGATGCTGTCCTCCGCCGCCCGCGAGACGCTGCGCTCGGTGCGCACGGTGATCGTGGACGAGGTGCACGCCGTGGCCGGCACCAAGCGCGGCGTGCACCTGGCACTGTCGCTGGCGCGCCTGGATGCGCTCGCCGCGCACGCGATCCAGCGCATCGGCCTGTCGGCCACGGTGGAGCCGGCCGACGAGGTGGCGGCCTTCCTGGCCGGGAACGGTGGGGGGCAGGATATGACCGTGGTGCGGCCGCCCTCCCGGAAGGAGTGGGACCTGTCGGTGCGGCTGCCGGTGCCGGATCTCTCGGCGATCGAGCCGCCGGCCGACGCCGCCGATGAGGATGACGTGGCCGGCACGATCTGGCCGCACGTGGAGCGCGCGGTGCTGGACGAGGTGCTCGCCCACCGCTCCACCATCGTGTTCACCAACTCCCGCCGCCAGGCTGAACGGCTCACCAGCAAGTTGAACCTGCTGCACCGCAGGCGCGCAGGCGCAGATGTCGACGACGTGGCGCGCGCCCACCACGGCTCCATGTCCAAGGAGCACCGCAAGCAGATCGAGGAGCAGCTGAAGGCCGGTGCCCTGCGCTGCGTGGTGGCCACCAGTTCCCTCGAGCTGGGGATCGACATGGGCGCGGTGGATCTGGTGATCCAGGTGGAGACCCCATTCTCCGTCTCCTCCACCCTGCAGCGCATCGGCCGGGCCGGGCACGACGTGGGCGCCGTCTCCCACGGCATCGTCCACCCCCTGCACGCAGCGGACGTGGTGCGTGCCGCGGTCACCGTCGGCGAAGCGGTCGCGGGCAGGATCGAGCCGCTGACCGTGCCGCGCAACGCCCTGGACGTGCTCGCCCAGCACACCGTCTCCGCCGCTGTCGAGAGCGACCTGGACGTCGAGGAGTGGTTCGAGCTGGTGCGCACCGCTCATCCGTACGCCGCTCTGCCCCGTTCCGCGTTCGATCAGACCATCGACCTGCTGGCTGGCCGCTACCCCTCCACCGCGTTCAGCGAGCTGCGCGCCCGCCTGGTCCACGACCACGAGGCCGGCACTCTCAGCGCCCGGCCCGGCGCGCAGCGCCTGGTGGTCACCAGCGGCGGCACCATTCCCGACCGCGGCCTGTTCCCGGTGTACATCGTGGCCGAGGACGAGGACTCCCAGGCCCGGAGGGTGGGTGAGCTGGACGAGGAGATGGTGTACGAGTCGCGACGCGGGGACGTGATCACCCTGGGCACCTCCTCCTGGCGGATCGAGGAGATCACCCACGACCGGGTGAGCGTCTCCCCCGCCTTCGGGCTGTCCGGGCGGATCCCCTTCTGGCACGGCGACGGTGTGGGCAGGGCCCCCTCGCTGGGGCGGGCGATCGCGGGTTTCCAGTCCGAGATCTCCCGGCTCGAGGAGCCGGCGGCCCGCGAGCGCCTCGCGTCGCTGGGCCTGGACGAGAACGCCTCCGGCACCGTGATCGACCATCTGGCCGAGCAGCGGGAGGCGACGGGGTCCGTTCCCGGGCCGCAGCACCTGGTCATCGAGCGGTTCCTGGACGAGCTCGGTGACTGGCGCGTCGTGCTGCACTGCGCCTTGGGGCAGCGGATCAATGCTCCGTGGGCGCTCGCCGTCGGGGCCCGCGTCGAGGAGCGGTACGGCCTGGAGGGCCAGGTGATGGCGGCCGACGACGGGATCGTGCTGCGCATCCCCCACGGGGAGGAGCCGCCGGGGGCGGATCTGTTCGTGTTCACGCCTGAGGAGATCGACGAGGAGGTGCGGCGCCTGGTGGGCTCCTCGGCGCTGTTCGCCTCCCGGTTCCGCGAGTGCGCAGCCCGCGCCCTGCTGCTGCCCCGGCGGGATCCCCGCTCCCGGGCGCCGCTGTGGCAGCAGCGCCAGCGCGCCGCGCATCTGCTGGACGTGGCCCGGCCCCATCCGCAGTTCCCGATCATGCTGGAGGCGGCACGGGAGTGCTTGCAGGACGTGTACGACCTGCCCTCCCTGGTGGAGCTGATGGGGCAGGTGGCCTCCCGCCGCGTGCAGGTGCAGGAGGTGGAGACCACCGCGCCCTCCCCCTTCGCACGCTCCCTGCTGTTCGGGTACCTGGCCCAGTTCATCTACGACACCGACGCCCCGCTGGCGGAGCGCCGCACGGCGGCCCTGACGCTGGACCAGTCGCTGCTGGCGGAGCTCCTGGGCACCGTGAGCCTGCGCGAACTGCTGGATGCGGGCGTGATCGACGAGGTCACCCGGCGCCTGCAGGGCCTCACCGAGGAGCGCGCGCTGCGGGGCGCGGAGGATCTCGCCGATGCTCTGCGACGCCTGGGCCCGCTCAGTGCGCAGGAGATCGCCCAGCGCGGCGCGGACGGCGTGGACACCGGTGCTGCGATCGCCCACCTGGTGGACTCCCGACGGGCGATCGAGGTGCGCATCGCGGGGACCGCTCGCTTCGCCGCTGCGGAGGATGCTGGCCTCCTGCGCGATGCTCTCGGTGCCGCTCTCCCGGTCGGCGTGGCCGAGGTGCACCTGGCTCCGGCTGATCATCCGGTCGAGGAGCTGGTCTCGCGCTGGGCCCGGTCCCGGGGCCCCTTCGATGCGGGCGCCGTGGTCCAGGCATGGGGACTGGCTCCCGGAGTGGCCCGCTCCGCTCTGGAGGCCCTGACCGCAAAGCGGGTGCTGAACCAGGGGGAGTTCACCCCGGGTCGCGAGGGCACGGAATGGGTGGACGCGGACGTGCTGCGACGCATCCGTCGGGCCAGTCTCGCCGCCTCACGCCGGCAGATCGAACCGGTGGGACCGGAGGCGTACGCCCGGTTCCTGGCCGACTGGCAGCACCTGGCGCAGCGGCGGGATACCGGCCGGCGGGACCGTCCCGCGTGGTCCGGCGCGGACGGAGTGCTGTCGGTGATCGATCAGCTCACCGGGGTGTCGCTGCCGCTGTCCACCTGGGAGGCCCAGGTGCTGCCCGCCCGGCTGCCGGACTACGCAGCCTCCACGCTCGATGGCCTGTTCGCGGCCGGGGAGCTCACCTGGACAGGGCACGGCCGTCTGGGTGCCGACGACGGCTGGATCCGTCTGCACCTGACCGATGCCCTGCCGCTCGGCGTGGACGCGCAGGAGGTGGAACACGCCGCGTCGGCGCTGGAGGAGGGCTCGGTGGCCGCCCGGGTGCTGGACCTGCTGCGCTCCTCCCCCGGTGCGCTGCGACACGGGGAGATCCTGCGGGCCCTCGCCGATGACGGTGACGCCGTGGGCCCGGCCGATCTCACGGCGGCGCTGTGGGACCTGGCGTTCGCCACTCTCCTCACCAACGACTCCTTCGCCGTGCTTCGCACCCACGCCCTCGGCCCGGCCCCCCGCTCCGGTGCGCGCCGCGGCGGCCGTTCGCGTCCCGCCTCCCGTCGGGGAGCGGCACGGCTGTCGGCCGCCATGATGCGCACCGGCGCCACCACGCCAGCTGAGCTGGAGGTGGCAGCGGGGCCGACGGCCACGGGCCGCTGGTCAGCAGTGCGCGTGCAGCCGGTGGACGCCTCCGCGCGAGCGGCGGCGATCGCCACGCTGCTGCTGGACCGGCACGGGGTGGTCACGCGCGGAGCGATGGACGTGGAGGCGATACCCGGATCGTTCGCAGCCGTGTACCGAGTGCTGTCCTCCCTGGAGGAGAACGGCTCCTGCCGGCGCGGCTACTTCATCGACGGGCTGGGCGCCTCGCAGTTCGCCCCCACCGAAGCGGTGGACCTGCTGCGCGACCGTGACCGCGAGCAGGAGGCACCTTCCCACAGGAACGCCACGGGCACGCAATCCGGCTCGTCGTTCGCGGTGCTGGCCGCGACCGATCCCGCGAACCCGTACGGTGCGGCTCTGCCGTGGCCCGTGCTGCCGGTGGAGCCACCGGAGGGCGTGACCGCACGCCCGGCTCGTCGGGCCGGCGCGATCGTAGTGCTGCGCGACGGCGAGGTGGCCGCCTTCGTGGACAAGGGCGGCAAGCACCTGCTGTGGTGGGCGGGGCAAGAAGCGAGTTCCGAGATCGCAGTGCAGCTGGTGCGCTCGGTGGCGGAGGATGCGGTGCTGCCGGCGCTAGCGATCGAGCGGATCAGCGGGCGTCCGATCACCGCCGAGCAGAACGCGCCCGTGGTGGATGCGCTGGTGGCGGCCGGCTGCTACCGCTCCCCGCGGTCGGTACGGGTGCGGGCCGGGGGTCGCTGATGAGAACGGCCCCGGCACTGCGACGGTTCCGCGGGCGGCGCGAGGAGGTCGAGCATGCCTGAGGGCGATACCGTGCATCGGCAGTGCCGGGTGCTGCACGAGGCCCTGGCCGGCGCCGTGCTCACCGTCGCGGATCTGCGTGTTCCCGGTGCGGCCACGGCGAACCTGGTCGGCTGGTCGGTGAGCGAGGTGGTGCCTCGGGGCAAGCACCTCCTGATCCGGCTGCTGCCAGCCGAGGGCAGCATCGGCGATCCTGCACGCCCGCCGCTCACCTTGCACAACCATCTGATGATGGACGGGATCTGGCACGTGGACGGCAGGGCCCTGCGCTCCGGTGACACCTCCGCGGGCCCGCGCCCCCCGCACACCCTGAGGATCCGCCTGCAGGCGCGGCACCCGGACGGCCGCACCGTGGCGGCGAGCGGCTACGACGTGAAGCAGGTGCAGCTTGTGCGCACGGCCGACGAGCACGAGCTGGTGGGCCATCTGGGTCCGGACCTGCTGGATCCGCGCTGGGGCGACCAGCACCGGGAACGGGCCGTGGCGAACCTGATCGCGCAGGAGGATCGGGAGCTGGGCCTGGCACTGCTGGACCAGCGGGTGATGGCGGGACTGGGCAACATCTACCGCTCCGAGCTGTGCTTCCTGCAGCGCGTCCACCCCACCGTGCCCGTCAGCAGCTGGCTGGCTGCGGGCGGGGAAGCCGGAGCGCTGGTGGATCTTTCCCGCCGACTGCTGGTGGTCAACAAGGACCGCACAGTGAGGGTGACCACGGGCGGAATGATGGGCCGCGACGGTGACCTGTGGGTGTACGGACGGGCCGGGAAGCCGTGCCGTCGCTGCGGAACCCGCATCCGCCGCGGCGAAATGGCCGATCCCAGCATCGAGGGCAGCACCGCCCGAGTGATCCACACCTGTCCCCGGTGCCAGGGTGAGCCTCCCGACGGCCGGTAGGATCGTGGCGCCGGTTCCACCCGGCACGTCGGCCGAGTCCGGCACGTCGGCCCAGTCCGGCACCAGCCTCCATAGCTCAATGGATAGAGCAACGGCCTTCTAATCCGTAGGTTGCAGGTTCGAGTCCTGCTGGGGGCGCTCTGCCTTACGAGGAGGGGACCGGCATCACTACGCCCAGCGAGTCAGGACGTTCACAGTCTCGAATCCATCGGTACCGCCACCCCTGGGTAGCGCTCGCGCTGACAGTGATCGGGGTCTGCCTGCTCGTCACTGCCATGGTGCTTCGCCTTCACGGTGATTCTGACGTCGACGCGGTCGCGAGCGAACTGCGCTCGTGGGCGATGTTCAGTGGGTTGTTCGCCTTCCTACTGGCGGGAGCGACCCTGGAGGAAAAGGCGCAGGAAGTGCTCTTCGCCAGAAGGCTGATGCTTCGGATCTTCCCCGCCGCTGATCAGACCCCTCCCCCTGTGACCCCGGCAGCCAGACGATGGTCGCCGATCGCCCGATGGTCTGGACTCATCGTCTTGTTGATCGCGATGCTCTGGTCCATGGTCGCGCTGGCCATGGAAGTAGCGGGGTACCTCGTTGGTCTGCTCTGACCGTTTACTGCTGCACCGAGAGCCCCTCTGACGCGGACATCTCCGTATCGGACACTCGGTCACGCAAACAGTCAGTAGAAGCCGAGATGCAGCGCCAGTAGCACGTGCAGCGTGCCGGAGCGCGCACGGATGGTTGCGAAGACGACACCCATCGCAAGGATCCCCAGGGCCGGGAGCCAAGGGCGGCGCGGGTGCGGTAGCGCGACCACCGCCAGGATCTCCAGGGCCGCGCCGAGTCGGCGCCGTGCGGACTCGGCATCGTGCCTCACCGGTTGCGGGCGTGCCGCGCGGATTCCTGCGTCCAGTCCTGCACCCACGCTGGCACCTCTCGGTCAGCGGGCACGCCGCCCACCGCCTCGATCAGCTCGGCGCTGGTGACGGAACCGCCGGTCCTCTTCAGGAAGCGTGCGCGCACGACCGCATCGGCGATCAGCACCTCGCCGCGGTGGAAGCTCTGCTCCATGTACACCCACGCCTCGTCGATCCCCATCACCCGGGTGCGCACCTCGAACTTCTCCCACAGCCGCAGGGACTTGCGGTAGGTGATGCCCTGACCGGCGACCACCGGGTACCAGCCCCGCTCCTCGGTGACCTTCCAGAAGCCCGAGCGGAGCATCAGGTCCATCCGCCCCAGGTCCAGGATCGAGAGGTAGCGCCCGTTGTTCATGTGCATCAGCACGTCCAGGTCCAGCGGGTTCACCCGGAACGGGGTGCGGGCCGTGTCCCAGATGGACAGGCGGCGTCGGAACCTCACGCGCACCATCAGCACCAGCAGGCGGAAGAACAGGTTCACGTCGGCTCCTTCACCACGTCGGGGACCCGGGTGAGCCTACCGGAGGGTCACCCCGTAGTCTCTTCCCGTGAGCTCTTCTCCTACGCGCAGCAATCAGGACCGCATCATCTGGGTCGACTGCGAGATGACCGGCCTCGACAAGCAGCGTGACGCGCTGGTCGAGATCGCCGTCCTCGTGACCGACGCCGATCTGAACATCCTCGGGGACGGCGTCGACGTCGTGATCAAGCCTCCGGCGGAGGCGCTCACACAGATGGACCCCTTCGTGCGCACCATGCACACCACCTCGGGGCTGCTGGAGGAGCTCGACGGCGGGATGACCCTGGCCCAGGCGGAGCAGGCGTGTCTGGACTACGTGCGTCGGCACTGCCCGGAGCCGGGCAAGGCGCCCCTGGCCGGCAACAGCGTGGGCACCGACCGCGTGTTCCTGGACCGCGACGTGCCGGAGTTCGCCGAGCATCTCTCCTACCGCACCATCGACGTGTCCAGCCTCAAGGAGCTGGCCAAGCGCTGGTTCCCCCGCGTGTACTACAACATGCCCCGCAAGAACGGCGGCCATCGTGCACTGGCGGACATCCGCGAGTCGATCCAGGAGCTGAAGTACTACCGGCAGGTGCTGCTGGTGGCCGAGCCCGGCCCCACTACCACCGAGGTGCAGGCCGCGGCGAAGTCCTTCGAACTGCCTGCCGTTGGCGCCCCCGCAGCTGCCACCACAGGGGACGCCGCAACCACCGAGAACGCTACGACCGTTGAGGACACCACCGTGACCATCGACTCCCCCGCAACCGAAGGCCCTGCCGGATCCACCGCGGAGGGTGCCACCGGCGCGCGCACTCCGTGGCTGGACGTGCCCGCGCACCGCACGTGGCTCGAGGGCGAGGGCGACGACCTGCTGGTGTTCGCGACCGACTCAGCACGTGAGGACGGCGGCTTCGCGTGGCTGGACGAGAACGGCGAGGCGGATCTCACCCGCCCCTCCGAGCTGTGGATCACCTGCCGCATGACCCACTGCTTCGCGCTCGGCCACATGATGGGCCGCCCCGAGTTCGGACGGTTCGCTGACCACGGCGTGGCCTCGCTGCGCGGCGTGTTCCGCGACGCCGAGCACGGCGGCTGGTTCGCCTCCGTGGCCGACGGTCGGCCCGTGGACGACTCGAAGCAGGCCTACGCCCACGCCTTCGTGGTGCTCGCGGCGGCCTCCGCCACCGCGGCAGGCCGGCCCGGCGCCCGGGGCCTGCTGGACGAGGCGCTCGAGGTGCTGGATCAGAAGTTCTTCGACCACTCCGCCGGGATGAGTGTGGACACCTTCGACCGCACTTTCACCGAGTGCGAGGCCTACCGCGGCATCAACGCCAACATGCACACCGTCGAGGCGCTGCTGTCCGCGGCCGACGTCACCGGCGAGCGCCGCTGGCTGGACCGGGCCGTGGGCATCATGACCCGCGCGATCGACGAGTTCGCCCGCGGCAACGACTGGGCGCTGCCCGAGCACTTCGACGTGGACTGGAACCCGCTGCTGGACTACAACCGCGAGGAACCCAACCACCCGTTCCGTCCCTACGGCGCCACCGTGGGCCACTGGATCGAGTGGGCACGCCTGGTGCTGCACGCCCGCGCCGCCCTGCTGGCGGCCGACGGCTCCGCCCCGGAGTGGATGCTGGAGGCGGCCACGGCACTGATGGAGAAGTCCGCTGACAGCTTCGGCACGGACGGTGCGCCCGGGTTCGTGTACACCGTGGACTGGGACGGCACCCCGATGGCGCGCGAACGCATGCACTGGGTGGCGGCCGAGGCCGTGGGTGCTGCAGCGGTGATGTACCGGGTGACCGGGGAGCGGGTGTGGGCCGAGCGCTACGAGCAGTGGTGGGAGTACATCTCCACCTACCTGCTCGATGCGGACGGGGGCTCCTGGTTCCACGAGCTCGATGCGGACAACGAGCCGCAGGGCGTGACCTGGCCGGGCAAGCCGGACGTGTACCACGCCTTCCAGGCCACGATCATCCCGCGCCTGCCCGTGACACCGACGATGGCCGCTGCGCTGCGCGAGGGGATGCTGGACTCCAGCAGGGCCTGATCCCGGCGCGGATCAGTCGCGGCCCAGTGCCCGCTCCATCCGCTCGATCTTCCCGTCGAGCTCACCGGTGCGGCCGGGCCGGATATCGGCCTTCAGCACCAGGGACACGCGGGAGCCGTAGCGCCCTGCCGCGTCGGTGGCGCGGCGCACGACGTCCATCACCTCGTCCCACTCGCCCTCGATCTCGGTGAACATCGAGCTGGTGCGATGGGGCAGCCCCGAGTCCCGCACGATCCGCACGGCGGCAGCGACCGCGTCGTGCACACTGGCGCTGTCGGATCCCTCCTGCAGGGCCCGGCGCAGGGTCGGGTCGGAGGGCTCACCGGTGGGCTGGACGGAGAAAGCGACGATCATGCGTCCCACTCTGCGCCGCGGCAGGTCCTCTGGCAACCCTCGCACCGCTGAGTGCCGGCGGATCGGTCCTGGCGGTCGTCGGGCCGCGATGGACAGCCGGCACATCCCGCGGATCGAGGACGCTCCGACGATCGTCGGGGGCATCCGGTCCCTTGGACGGGTCAGGTCTCGACCCCGGAGGGGTGGGTCAGTGCCGCAGCTGCTCCTAGCGTGGAGGCCATGAACACGGCACCCCTGCACGACGACTCCGACGGCCGGCCCGATCGGTCTGGACACGGTCCCGCCTCGCTGCTGTCCAACCCGTATGCGCTGATCGCTGCGGTGCTCGGCATGGTGGGCGTGGGCATGATGGTCGGCGGCAACAACGCGGGCCTGCCGTTCCTGGTGATCGCCCTCAGTTTCCTGGTGATCAGCTTCGACGGGAGCGCCGAGGAGACTGATCCCCATCACCGGCCCGACGCCCGCTCCTGATCGGCTTTCACCGCGTGGGCTGCGGCTCCGAACCCCTTGGTCAGCATCGTCCCGTCGGTGCAACGCGTCTCACACGAACAGGTGGCCCACCAGGTCTGATCCAGACCCGCAGAGGCGGTATGCTTGTCTCTCGTTGCGGTCGATGACTGCACATGGTGGTCGTAGCTCAGTTGGTAGAGCTCCTGGTTGTGGTCCAGGCGGTCGCGGGTTCAAATCCCGTCGATCACCCCAGAAAACGCCCTGGTGACAGGGCGTTTCTCTTTTCCTCGGCGAGGTCCACGGCATCGTGGCGGGCCGATGGCCACCTCGACCCGGCAGTGGCCTGCTGTCATCCGCTGTCCCTCACATGGGCATGGCGCAGCGCTCCGGAGCGCCGACTATCCTTGCGCGGTGTCCCACCCCCCTGACTCCTCGCGCACCGACGACGGCTTCCCCGTCATCCGGACCATCGGCCTGGTGATCGTCGCACTGGTGATGATCTGGCTGGCACTGACCGTGCGCCTGCCGGGCATGGACGCTCTGCGCGACCGGATCGACGACTTCGGCTTCTGGAGCTGGGCCGTGTTCATCCTGGTCTACGCGGGGGTGGCCCTCACCCCAATCCCGGTGACCGTCATGGCACTGGCCGGAGGCCTGCTGTTCGGGGTGACGATCGGCAGCGTGCTCTCGGTGATCGGAGCGATGCTGGGGAGCCTCGCCGGCTATGCGATCGCACGCGGTTTGGGCAGGGAGACCGTGCTGCAGCTGCTGGGATCCCGCCGCAAGACCCTCGAGGAGCGGCTGGAGGACGCCGGCTTCGAGGCCGTGTTCACGCTGCGTGTGCTGCCGGGCATGCCGTACTGGCCGATCAACTACGCGGCCGGGGCCCTGGGCGTGCCGTTCCAGGTGTTCGCGGTCGCCTCCCTGGTCGCGTCGATCCCGGGCCAGGTGTCCCTGGTGGCGATCGGCGCGTTCCTGGGCCAGCCCACCGTCGCGATGGGGGCGGTGGTCGCCATCGCCTGGGTCGTGGTGATCGTCATGACGATCTGGGCGTGGCGATCGTGGAAGGGCACAGCGAGGCTCCCTCTGCCCGGGTCGTCCGACGGGGACTGAGACCGAAGCACGATCGGGCCGACGCCGCGACCGTCTGGTAGGACTGAGCTCCCGCGGCCGTCCGACAGGACCGAGCTCCCGCGGCCGGCTGTTGCGGCCGGCTGCTGCGGGACAACTGTTGCGGCACGGTTGCCGCGGCACGGCTGCTACGGCACTGCTGCCGCGTGCACGACCGCCCGGTCTTTGCCGGGCGTTCGTGCGCAGTAGAGCACCGCTGCCCCGCGCCTGCGCACCACGTCCGCCCTGCAGTCCCGGCCCCGACCGAACAGATGTGTGGAGACCGACGGGCCCCGCGGTGCCGCCGCCACCCATAATGGGGCCATGAACACGTCGACGAAGAAGCGAGTCCTCATCACCGGCGCCACCGGCGGGATCGGCCTGCACCTGTCCGAGGTGCTGGCCGGTGACTACGACATCGTCCAGCACGGTCGGACCCCCAAGAACGAGGAGCAGGAGAAAGTGCTCCAACGCGCGGACCTCGGCGACTACGACGAGGTGCTGGGCCTGATGGACGGCGTGGACACCGTGGTGCACATGGCCGGCTCCGCCTCCCCCGAATCGGACTGGGACTCCGTGCTGGAGGCCAACATCATCGGCCTGCGCAATGTGCTCGAGGCCGCGCGGGAGTCCGGCGTGAGGCGAGTCGTCTTCGCCTCCTCCAACCACGCGATGGGCATGTACGACCGGCATGAGCAGTGGCCGGTGTACCCCGATCAGCTCCCCCGCGGCGACTCCCTCTACGGGGTCTCCAAGATCTTCGGCGAGGCCCTGGGGCGCTTCTACCACGACGAGCACGGGCTGGACTTCATCGCGCTGCGCATCGGGTGGATGAGCGAGGACCCGTTCAGCGCGGACGAGGACATCCTGCACGCCATGTGGCTGAGCCCCGGCGATTGCGAGCAGGTGGTGCGCCGGGCGATCGAGGCCGAGGTGACCTTCGGTCTGTACTACGCGATCTCCGACAACCCCAACCGCCGCTGGTCCATGACCAACACGACCCTGGAGCTGGGGTACCGCCCCCAGGACTCCTGGACCGACCATGCACCCGGCCCCGAGGACGTGGTGGAGGGCGGCGAGGACGTGCGGGACGACTGGCCCAAGGATTCATGAGCACGGCCGCGGCCGCGGCACGGCTGCTGGTCGCGCTGGCGGTCCTGACCGCACTGGTGTCCAACGCGGTCACCGCCTGGCAGGACGGCCTGCTCGCGCAGAACCTCTCCTACTTCACCAACCAGTCCAACCTCGCCTTCGTGCTGCTGGTGGCCACCGGGCTGCTGCTGCGGGGGCGCAGGCCGCCGTGGTTCGAGGACGCCCGCGGGGCAGTGGCGTTCTACCTGGTGATGACCGGGATCATCTACGCACTGCTGGTCGCGCCACTGGAGGAGCTCTCGCGCTGGGACATCGGCTGGACCGGCATCGTGCTGCACCGCCTGGCGCCGGTGGCGGCACTGCTGGACTGGATGTTGACCCCGCGCACGCACCGCCCGCGCGCGGTGCGGATCCTGTGGTGGCTGCTGTACCCGGTGCTGTTCCTGGTGTTCACCTGGGTGCGGGGCGGGATCACGGGCTGGTACCCGTATGAGTTCCTTGATCCCACGGCCTCCTCCTGGACGCAGGTGCTGATGACCACCGCGGTGGTGCTGGTCGCGTTCGTCTCCATCGCTGCCGTGATGCACCTGCTCGGCGGCCGCCTGCGTCGGCCCCTCCCGCCCCCGCCCGGACAGCCGGATGCGGCGATCCCAGCGGCGGTCCCACCGGACACATCGCCTCCGCAGCAGATGCAGCGCCCCTAGGCTTGAGCGCATGAGCATCCCCCTCTACGACCCCACCGGCGTCGAGCCCCGCTCGGCCACCGACGAACAGCGCGCCGAGGGCCCCCTGGCCCGCACCCCCGACGGCCACTGGATGGTGCTGGGGCATGCGGAGGCCGTCGAGGTGGCGCGCGATCACGAGGCGTTCTCCTCGGCCGTCTCCCGCTTCCTGCAGGTCCCCAACGGCCTGGACGGTGCCGAGCACACCGCGGTGCGCGTGGCCACCGATCCGTTCTTCGGCCCCGAGGAGATGGCCGCCTTCGAACCAGCGCTGCGTCGGCTCGCCCACGACCTGGTGGGCGAGCTGATCGCCGACGTGGGCCCCGCCGGCACCGAGGTCGATGCGGTCTCCGCGATCGGAGCCGTGTTCGCCGTGCGGGCGCAGACCGCGTGGCTGGGATGGCCTGCCGAGCTCGAGGGCGAGCTGCTGCAGTGGATGGTGGACAACCACGAGGCCACCCGTTCGGGCGAACTGGCCCGCACCGCCGAGGTGGCACAGCGCTTCGACGCCATCATCGACTCGGTGCTCGCGCCACGACGGGAGCTCGGCGATGACGCACCCGAGGATGTCACCACCCGGTTGATGCGTCAGCGGGTCACCGTCTCCTCCGAGGACGGCGAGTCGGCCGGCGAGCGCCCACTGCGGGACGAGGAGATCGTCTCGATCCTGCGCAACTGGACCGGAGGCGACCTGGGCTCGATCGCGCTGTGCGCCGGGGTGTTGCTGTCCGCTCTGACCACCATGCCGCCGGTCGCAGAGCGACTGCGGGTGGGCAGCTACGCGGAGGCCTGCGCGATCGTGGACGAGCTGCTGCGGATCGACGACCCGTTCGTGCAGAACCGCCGCAGGGCCACCTGCCCGGTCACCCTCGCGGGCCACCGGATCGAGGAGGGCGAGAGGCTGATCATCCACTGGACCTCCGCCAACCGCGACGAGAGGGTGTTCGCGGATCCGGACCGCTTCGACCCCGAGGGCAATGCGCCGCACAACCTGGTGTGGGGCATCGGCAAGCACGTGTGCCCGGGCCGCCCCCTGGCCACGCTGGAGCTGGTGGTGCTGCTGCAGGAACTGCTTGCCGCAGCCGACGTCACGCCGGCCGAGACCGTGGGCCTAAGGTCCTTGGCGCCCACCGGCGGGTGGAGCCATGTCCCCGTGGTGCTGAGCCCCCGCGGCTGAGCGCCCGCTTCTGAGCCCCCGCTGCTGAGGACACCGGCGGTGAGCCCGCTGTGGGCGCACACGCACCCGGCGGGCCCGCTACCCGCGGGCCTGCTCCCGGCACATCCTGCTCCCGACACATCCTGCTCCCGGCACATCCTGCTGCCCGTCGAACGGCCCGTCCGCGCCCTCCTTGCGACCTGTCGGTCGGCTCCCCTCTTCCGGGCCGGTGGCTCGTACGCCTACGGTGAAGGCATCCTGCCACCGTCGAAAGGACCGGCATGACCGCCAAGGACCAGCTCGTCTTCTGCAACCCCGTCACCCGATTCCCCGAGATCACCCCACCGAAGCAGGACCAGCCCGAGCCCGGCCTGGATGCCGAGCTCGAACCGAAGAGCGACCGCGGCGAGGACTCCTACCGCGGCACTGGCCGCCTCAAGGGCCGCAAGGCCCTGATCACAGGTGCGGACTCCGGCATCGGCGCGGCCGTGGCCATCGCCTTCGCTCGCGAAGGTGCGGACGTGGCCCTGTCCTACCTGCCCGCCGAGGAGGAGGACGCCCAGCACGTCAAGAAGGTCATCGAGGAGACCGGCCGCAAGGCCGTCCTGCTGCCCGGTGACCTGAGCAAGAAGGACTTCTGCACCCAGGTGGTCGAGGACGCCGTGCGTGAGCTGGGCGGCCTGGACGCCCTGGTGAACAACGCCGGCAAGCAGATCGCCCTGGACGACCTGGCGGAGCTGGACGACGAGCAGTGGACCACTACCTACGAGGTCAACATCCACGCCATCTTCCGTATCACCAAGGCCGCCCTGAAGCACCTGCCGGCGGGCTCCACGATCGTGAACTCCACCTCGATCCAGGCGTACGAGCCCTCCCCCACCCTGGTCCACTACGCCTCCACCAAGGCCGCGATCAACAACTTCACCAAGGGGCTGGCCCAGCAGCTCGCCCCCAAGGGCATCCGCGTCAACGCCGTGGCACCGGGACCGATCTGGACGCCGCTGCAGGTCAGCGACGGCCAACCCAAGGAGGCCCTGCCCGAGTTCGGCAAGAGCACACCCCTGGGCCGCGCCGGCCAGCCCACCGAACTGGCCCCGGCCTACGTGTTCCTGACCTCCTCGGAATCCAGCTACGTGCTGGGCGAGACCCTCAACGTCAACGGCGGCATGCCCTCCCCGTGACCGGAGCCGGCGCGCAGGATCTCCGCCCGGCGCGCCGTGCCTGACGCCCGCCCCTCCTCTCATGGACGGGGCGGGCGTCCGCTGTGACAGCTCGGCCGCGCCATCCGATTTGTCATGCTTTGCAATGTGCGGGACGGGAATGCCCTTTCCAGCCCGGAACTGTCGCCGGCGCCTCACAGGCGTCCCTCCGTTCGTCACCGACCCTGCCGGAGAGGATAGGGAGCAGGGACGGCCCTGCAGCAGCACTGAGAAGACTTGCACTTCCTCCAGATCCGCCGTCCAGCTGCGCTGCGCGAGGGTGAGATGCCCGTGGGGGCGCTCGGCGAGGCCGTCGGCAAGCCCGTGCCCGCGGTGTCCCAGCACCTGGCGAAGCTGCGGATGACGGCGATGGTGGAGTGCCTTCAGGAGGGCAACCGCGTGTTCTACCGGTTGATCAACGACCATGCCGCACGGCTCGTGACCGACGTGATGCACCAGGCGGAGCACGCCGCGTCCCCGAACCCCCCGCGTCCCCGAACCCGCCGCATCACCGGACCGGAGGGTCGGGACCGCGGGGCTGACCTTGGACCCCCGCGGAGTAGGGTGGCCCGCATGTCCTCGTGGCCATCGGTCGCATCAGCGACAGCGCCGTTCTCCCCCGCCGGTCACCTTCCGACTCGTGAGCCGGCCATGCACCCCGGGCCTCTTGTCGGGCCCCGACGCGCACGGCTTCGCCGCACCGTCACCGCGGCAGCAGCACTGATCGTGATGCTCCTGGTCACCACTGGGTGCCTGGGCTCGATGCCTCGGGATTCCCAGGGCGCGCTGGACCGTGCGACCGGTGGCGTGCTGCGGGTGGGCGTCAGCGAGCATCCCCCTTTCACCGTCGTCGGGGAGAACGGAGATGTCAGCGGGGAGGAGGTCGATCTTATTCAGCAGTACGCCGCGGGCATCGACGCCCGGATCGAGTGGACCGCGGGACCGGAGAGCGTGCTGTCCGAGGCGATGAGGAACGGTGACCTCGACGTGGTGATCGGCGGGTTCACTGCCGATGCCCCCTGGACCAGCACCATCGCCTTCACCCGCCCCTACACCACCCTGGAGCGGCCCGACGGTTCGACCGCGAAGGTGGTGATGGGCGTTCGGCCCGGGGAGAACGCCCTGATGGTCGACCTGGAGCTGTTCCTGGCCCGAGCGGCGGGCGAGATCTGATGGCACAGCACAAGGACCCGGGCGGAACAGGCGCGCACGGCGCAGCCCAGGGGCACCATGCGATGGGCGAGCAGCAGCGCGAGACCCTGCGCCGCGCGATCCGCCTGGAATGGATCACGATCGCGTGGGTGAGCGCCACCGTGGTGCTGGTGGGGCTGGTGGCCGGCCAGTCTCAGGCCATGCGCGCAGCCTGGGCGGAGGATGCCCTGTCCCTGCTGCCGCCGATCGCCTTCCTGGTCGCCACCCGGTTCATCCGCCGCCCCTCCAGCCGATCGCACCCATACGGCCACCATCGGGCGATCGGCGTGGCGCACCTGGTGGCGGCTCTGGCCCTGCTGGGCATGGGCACCTATCTCGCGATCAGTTCCGCGATGGGTCTGATCCGCGTGGAGCGACCTCCGGTGGGGTTGATGGTGATCTTCGGACAGCCGATCTGGACGGGTTGGCTGATGATCGCGGTCATGGTGGTCACCAGCCCCGGGCCCGTGGTGCTGGGGCGTATGAAGAAGAGGCTCGCCGAGGACCTGCACGACAAGGTGCTCAGCGCCGACGGCGACATGGGCAGCGCCGACTGGCGCACCGCGATCGCCACCGTGGTGGGCGTGCTGGGGATCGGCATCGGCTGGTGGTGGGCCGACGCCGTGGCTGCGATCATCGTGTCGGTCTCGATCATCAAGGACGGCGTGCACAACCTGTGGTCCGCCATCGCGGGGCTCATCGACACCGAGGCCCGCACGGTCGATGGCTCCGAGCCGCACCCGCTGACCCTGGAGGTGGAGCAGCGGGCGCTGGCCGAGCCCTGGGTCGCCGATGCGTCGGCTCGCGTGAGGGACCTGGGCCACGTGTTGCACGTCGAGCTGTTCGTGGCGCCGCACGCGGGTATTGCTCCGCAGCTGGAGCAGCTGGAGGCGCTGCACCGCCGGGTGTGCGAGCTGGACTGGAAGGTGGACGACGTGGTGGTGGTGCCCTGCAGCGAACTGCCGTCCTCCCAGACCTTTCGGTCGACGCTCAGGGACTGAGCATCCCCCCTCGTTAAGGTGGAGGGCACGCTCGGGCAGGCGGATCCGGAATCGGATCGGCGCCCGCACACCAAAACGGAGGCCGGATCATGAAGGCAGTCACCTGGCAGGGAACTCGGAAGGTCAGTGTCGAGGAGGTGCCGGATCCCGGCATCCAGCAGCCCACCGATGCGGTGATCGAGGTGACCTCCACCGCCATCTGCGGCTCTGATCTGCACCTGTACGAGGTGCTGGGTCCCTTCATGAGCGAGGGAGACGTGATCGGCCACGAACCCATGGGGATCGTGGTGGAGACAGGATCCGAGGTCACCCACGTGCGGGCCGGCGATCGGGTGGTGGTCCCCTTCACCATCTCCTGCGGGCACTGCGCGATGTGCACCGCGGGCCTGCAGTCCCAGTGCGAGACCACCCAGGTCACCGAGTACGGCTCCGGGGCGGCCCTGCTGGGCTACTCCAAGCTGTACGGGCAGGTGCCCGGTGGGCAGGCCCAGTTCCTGCGCGTCCCCCACGCGGACTACGGGCTGGTGAAGGTAGGCACCGAGCTGCCCGACGAGCGCTACCTGTTCCTCAGCGACATCCTTCCCACCGCCTGGCAGGCCGTGAAGTACGCCGACGTGCCCGCTGGCGGCACCCTCGCGGTGCTGGGCCTGGGGCCGGTGGGTCAGTTCTGCGCGCGTATCGGCCTGCATCTGGGCTCACGAGTGGTCGCCATCGATCCTGTGCCCGAGCGCCGCGAGATGGCCTCCCGCCATGGGGTGGAGGTGTTCGACATGGGCAAGGACGGCATCGAGGCCATCCGGGAGTCCACGTCCGGTCGGGGGCCCGACGCCGTGGTCGATGCGGTGGGGATGGAGGCGCACGGCAGCCCCGTGGCCGGCCTCGCCCATCGCGCCACCGCGCTGCTTCCGGACGCGGTGGCGCGGCCGATGATGCAGCACACCGGACTGGATCGCCTGCAGGCTCTGCACACCGCCATCGAGCTGGTGCGCCGCGGGGGCACGGTGTCCCTCAGCGGCGTGTACGGGGGCGCGGCCAGCCCCATGCCATTGCTGACCATGTTCGACAAGCAGCTGCAGCTGCGGATGGGCCAGTGCAACGTGCGCTCCTGGACCGACGAGCTCCTGCACCTGGTGGAGGATTCGGCCGATCCGCTGGGAACCGGCGATCTGGTCACCCACCGGCTGCCGCTGTCGCAGGCACCGGCGGCCTACGAGATGTTCCAGAAGAAGCAGGACGGCTGCATCAAGGTGGTTCTGGAGCCGAAGAAGGGCTGATTCCTGGTGACCGCATCCCCCACCGAGCACCGGGACGCACTGCTGCTGGTGGACCTGCAGGAATCGTTCTTCGAGACCCCGGAGCTGAAGGAGCGCCGGGCCGTGGTGGCCGAGGCCGCCAACCGGCTGCGCCAGGCCGCGGATGGGGCAGGCGTGCCCGTGTTCGTCATCACCACCGTGCACAGCCGGGACCGCTCCACTTGGACCCTGTCCATGCTGGAGGACGAGCAGGGCTACCTGTTCTCAGGCGACCCGGGCACGGAGGTGATCCACGAGCTGGACACCGAGCGCACCACGCGGCTGGAGAAGACGCGAGACAGCGCTTGGTTCGGCACGGATCTGCTGCTGCGAGTGCACAATCTCGGCGTGGACCGGGTGGTGATCGCGGGGGTGTCCACCCACGCGTGCATCGCCCAGACCGCCCGGGACGCCTACGCCAACAACATCCGGGCCGCGATCGTGCCCGACGCGATCGGCGATGAGCGACCCGACCACCGCGAAATGGTGCTGGACCAGCTGGTGGAGGACCGCCAGGCCGAGCTGGTCCCGCTGGAGGAGGTCATCGGCACCTGGAAGGAGTGACGCCGTCCGCTGAGCGCCGTCGGGGGCAGGTCACGACTGCTCTCACGGGCATCGGGCCGGCCTGTTTCCTATGGTCGAAGAATGAGCGGGCCAGCAGATCCAGGAGGCCAACCCCCAGCGCGCAGCTGCACATGTACCCGCAGGCCGGGCACATGTTCGCAGTCACTCGGTGGAGCGGACCAGCCGTTCGTGTCCGGTCTCCTCCAGCTGGGCGATGTCGGAGTTCGCCTTCAGGAAGTCGCTGAAGGACTTGTAGCCCAGGGCCTTCTCGCTGAAGGAGGGATCCATGCGGCGCATGTGGGTCTTCACCGCGGAGCTGTGCAGCCAGTCCCCGTCCCCGCGATCGCCCAGCTGGAGGGCCCGCTGCAGCAGACGGGAGGCCGTCTCCTGCGGATCCTCCGCGGTCTCCTCCGGGTCCACCACGGCTCCGCTGGGCTCATCGACCGGATCGGTGTGCTCGTCGCTGGTGCCCGAGGAGTTCTTGGTGCTCCTGCCCTTGCCCTTCCCGGAGCCGCGGCCGCCGCGCGAGCGGCTGCTGTCAGCACTGTCGGGCCGGGTGACACCGGGCAGCTGGTCGTAGGCCTCGAACTCGTCGCAGGCGGCGGCCAGGGACTTGGCGGTGGAGCCGGTGACGCCCATCCCGATCACGTACCGGCCCAGGCGGCGGCAGCGCTGCGCGAGGGGCACGTAGTCGGAATCGCCGCCCACGATCACCACGTGGGTGAGGTCGGGGATGCGGAACATGTCCTCCACGGTGTCCACCGCGAGGCGGATGTCGGCACCGTTCTTGGCGTACGCCGCGGCAGGGAACAGCTGCACCAGGTCCACCGCACGCGCCACCAGCTGGGTGCGGTAGTCGGCGTTCAGCGGCGAGGACCAGTCCGCATAGGCGCGGGTGAGCATCAGGGAGCCGAACGAGGCGGCGTAGTCGATGATCGCGCCCACGTCCACCGTGGCCGCGGCCAGTTTCTCCGCGATCTCGGGATCGGTGATGTCCTGCGCGATCCGCTGGCGGTCACGGCTGTAAGCGTTGCGCCCGTGCACCCGGTCGTACCAGGACATGACGATGTTGTCGAAGTCGAGGTAGACGGCGACGCGGGGATCTGAGGTCTCTGCCATCCCCCCAGTCTGCCTCAGCGGCGCGAGTCCAGGGCACGCACCCCACGCCAGGCGGCAGGGATCACCAGTGCGGCGATCGCGGCCTTGACCAGTCCCCCGGCGATGAACGGGGTGACACCGACCGCGAGGATCCCGGCGAGGTCGTAGCCGGCGCCCATCACGACGTTGAGGACGTAGGCCATGTAGGGAACCCCCACCAGGAACGGGACGATGCTGGCGGCGACGAAGCCGATCATCGCCAGCCAGGGGCGGCGGTCCCAGGCCCGCTCGGCGAACCAGCCCGCGATGAACGCGGCGGGGATGAACCCGAGGATGAAGCCGAAGCTGGGCGTGGCCACCGCAGCAATGGTGCCGGTGAACCCGGCGAACACCGGCAGCCCGGCGAGTCCCGCACCCATGTAGGTCGTCAGTGCCGCGGCGCCCCGGCGTGCTCCAAGCGCGGCCCCGACCACGAGAACCCCGAGGGTCTGCCCCGTGATCGGCACGATCGGCAGCGGGATCGTGACCTGCGCGAGCAGCGCGACCAGCGTGGCGCCGGCGAGCACGAGCGCCAGGTCGGTGAGCACGGTGGTGCGGGGCAGGATCGCGTCGGCCAGCACCGGGCGGCGGGCAGGCAGCGGAACGGCATGGGCGGCAGGGCTGGAGGCGGTCATCTCGCTCCTCGTGGACGGGGGTCTTTTGAGAGCCACACAGTAGTGCACCGCCAGCGCGGGGGCAGGGGCACTCCACTGCGCGGTCCTGCGCAGCGGCCGAACACGAACCGTTCCGCCATGGGTCTTGCGCCGGGCCGGCCAGCTGCGTCCCGTGGTTGCGGCAGCCGATCACCGGATGATCCACAGCGGCCCTTCGCCAGGGTCGGCGGTTCGAGGTCACGCGCGAACGTGGACTTTCCGGACCCTGCCGGGCCGCACATGAGGATCACCCGCCTTCGAGAGTGATGAACCCGGCGCTCCAGGACCCGGGCTTCACAGTGGCGCATCGAGAATGCTGAGCTCGAGGCGTACATCTCGCGGTCTTACCATTCGCCGCGGGCACGCGACCAGCACGCATAACTTCTATTATGCGCACTACAACTTTGGGTCCTTGAGGACAGCGAGGGGTCAATCCCCCCTGGGCTGACCCCGTTTTCTAGGTCCGGTGGTTCTGGGAGTCGTCCTGTCGCCCGTGGTTGCGGGCAGGG
>NZ_JALXKT010000020.1:0-44858 GCF_025144775.1 Brachybacterium sp. p3-SID957
GCCGTGATGGCATCGCCGGTCGTGCTCGGAACGGAGGTGGAGTCGAGGTGGCCCACCCCGCCCCCCACCCCCCCGAGCGCACCTGCGTGGGCTGCCGTCAGGCCGCCCCGCGCGATCAGCTGGTGCGTCTGGTCCGGGAGCCCGCTCCCGACGGCGCCACCCCCCGCGTCCGGGTCGACCCCCGTCGGTCGGCCCCCGGTCGCGGAGCGTGGCTCCACCCCGACGCGTCGTGCCTCGACCTCGCCCTGCGGCGAGGCGGCCTGCCCCGGTCCTTCCGGGGTGCGGTCGACACCGGGCTGCTGGCCCGGGACCTCGAGGATCCCGATCCCACCCTTCAGTGGAAAAGGTAGAAGAACCCATGGACATCCGATGAGTACTCGATCATGAGCACCCTCAGGAGTTAATGGTCCGCGCCCTCTTGTCGGCCGGACCGAGACAGGAGAAATGTGGCTAAGGTCCGCGTCCACGAGCTCGCCAAGGAGCTCGGACAGCCGAGCAAGGTCGTTCTGCAGAAGCTGCAGGACATGGGCGAGTTCGTCCGTTCCGCCTCGTCGACCATCGAGGCCCCCGTCGCCCGCCGACTGCGCAGTGAGTTCCCTGCCGCCTCCGGTGACGACGCCCCCGCCAAGAGCGCCGGCGCCCCCAAGCCGGGCGGCGCCCCCAAGCCGGGAGCCAAGGCGCCCGCCAAGCCCGGGCAGAAGCCCGGTCCGGTCGCGGGCAAGCCCACTGCGTCGGAGCCGACCGAGAAGAAGCCGGTCCCCGCGCCCGGCGACGCGGCCCCCGCGTCCGAGACCCCGGCCAAGCCGGGTCCCGCCGCTCCCGCGAAGAAGCCCTCGGCCCCCGCACCCGGGGCCGATGCCGATCAGCAGCGCCCGGCGAACTCCGACTCCACCTCCGCCGCGCCGAAGCCCGGTGGCCAGCGCCCTGCGGCTCCCAAGCCAGGCGGTGAGCGCCCCGCTCCGCGCCCCGGCGGCGCCCGCCCCGGCAACAACCCCTTCGCGTCCTCGCAGGGCATGCCCCGTCCCGGTGGCCGCGGCCAGCAGGGCGGGCGTCCGTCGCGCGACGGCGCACCCCGCCCCGGCGGACCGCGCCCCGGTGGCCCCCGCCCGGGCAACAACCCCTTCGCGTCCTCGCAGGGCATGCCGCGTCCCGGCGGCCCGCGCCCGCAGCAGCGCGGCGAGCAGGGCGGCCGTCCTCAGCGTGAGGGAGCTCCCCGTCCGGGCGGCCCCCGTCCCGCCGGCCGCCCCGGCATGCCCACCCCCGGCATCATGCGCCAGCACTCCCACGGCGGTCTGGCCGATGCGCGTCCCTCCGACGGTGGCGGTCGCGGTGGCCGCGGCGGTCGCCCCGGCGGCGGCCCCGGCGCACGTCCGGGAGGCGGCCCCGGTGGCGGTCCCCGCGGTGGCCGCGGTGGCCGCGGTGCCACGCAGGGCGCCTTCGGCCGTGGCGGCAAGCCGGCTCGCTCCCGCAAGTCCAAGCGCGCCAAGCGCCAGGAGTTCGAGCAGATGCAGGCCCCCGCACCGGGCGGCGTGCAGATCCCGCGCGGTGACGGCTCCACCCCGATCCGCCTGCGTCGCGGCGCGTCCCTGACGGACTTCGCCGATCGCATCGACGTCAACCCCGCCTCGCTCATCACCGTGCTGTTCGCGATGGGAGAGATGGCCACGGCCACCCAGTCCCTGGACGAGGACACCTTCCACCTGCTGGGGGAGGAGCTCGGCTACAAGATCGAGATCGTCTCCCCGGAGGACGAGGAGCGCGAACTGCTCGAGCAGTTCGACATCGACCTCGATGCCGAGCTGGAGGACGAGGACGACGAGGATCGTCTGCCCCGCCCGCCGGTGGTGACCGTGATGGGTCACGTCGACCACGGCAAGACCCGCCTGCTGGACACGATCCGCTCCTCCAAGGTGCACATGGGCGAGGCCGGTGGCATCACCCAGCACATCGGCGCCTACCAGGTGCAGGTGGAGCACGAGGACCAGGACCGGGCGATCACCTTCATCGACACCCCGGGCCACGAGGCGTTCACCGCCATGCGTGCCCGCGGTGCCGAGGTCACCGACATCGCGATCCTGGTGGTCGCGGCGGATGACGGCGTGATGCCGCAGACCATCGAGGCGCTCAACCACGCCCAGGCAGCGGACGTCCCGATCGTGGTGGCGGTCAACAAGATCGACAAGCCCGAGGCGAACCCCCAGAAGATCCGCCAGCAGCTGACCGAGTACAACCTGATCGCCGAGGAGTACGGCGGCGACACGATGTTCGTGGACGTCTCGGCCCGCGAGAACCAGAACATCGACGCGCTGCTGGAGGCCGTGCTGCTGACCGCGGACGCCGCCCTGGACCTTCGCGCCAACCCCGACAAGGACGCGCGTGGCGTGTCCATCGAGGCGAACCTGGACCGCGGTCGGGGCCCTGTGGCCACCGTGCTGGTGCAGCAGGGCACCCTGCGCGTGGGCGATGCGATCGTCTGCGGCACCGGCCACGGCCGCGTCCGCGCCATGCTCGACGAGAACGGCACCAACATCGAGGAGGCCGGACCCTCACGTCCCGTGCAGGTGCTGGGCCTGACCTCGGTGCCCGGCGCCGGTGACTCCTTCCTGGTCGCCCAGGACGAGCGCACCGCCCGCCAGATCGCCGAGAAGCGCGAGGCGGCCAAGCGCGCCGCGGCCCTGTCCAAGGCCCGCAAGCGCATCAGCCTCGAGGACATCACCAAGTCGATGGCCGAGGGCAAGGTCGAGACCCTCAACCTCATCCTCAAGGGCGACGCCGCCGGCTCTGTCGAGGCGCTGGAGGAGTCCCTGCTGGGCATCGACGTGGGCGATGAGGTGCAGCTGCGCATCATCGACCGCGGCGTCGGCGCCATCACGATGAACAACATCAACCTTGCCGTCGCCTCGGACGCCGTGATCATCGGCTTCAACGTGCGCGCCGAGGGCCAGAACGCCGAGTACGCCGACCGCGAGGGCGTGGAGATCAAGTACTACTCGGTCATCTACCGCGCCATCGAGGAGGTCGAGCAGGCCCTCACCGGCATGCTCAAGCCGGAGTACGAGGAGGTCGAGCTGGGCTCGGCGGAGATCCGCGAGATCTTCCGCTCCTCCAAGTTCGGCAACATCGCCGGCTCCATCGTGCGTGGCGGCCTCATCAAGCGCGGCGGCAAGGCCCGCATCACGCGCGACGGGGTGGTCATCACCGAGAACCTCGAGATCGCGGGACTGCGTCGCTTCAAGGACGACGTCACCGAGGTGCGCGAGGGCTACGAGTGCGGCATCAACCTGGGCTCGTTCAACGACCTCCAGGTCGGTGACGTGATCACCACCTACGAGATGCAGGAGAAGCCCCGCAGCTGATCCGAGGACGGCCGGGCACCCGCGCGGTGCCCGGCCGCTCCCCGTCGGGAGGTGAGTCGCGATGACCAGCACGGTGACGGTGCTGCGCGCCCCGTCGGCCAATCGCGTCTACGCGTCCCGCTCCGGCGCCCTGGCCGTCGCGGAGGCCCGCTGGGTGCTCGGTGCCCACCTGGGCCGGTCCATCGACGTGCACGAGCACACGGTGGGCGGCATGGACGCCCTGCGGATCGAGGGCGCGGATTTGGGTGAGGGTCCCGCCCTGCAGCTGCTTGGATCGCTGTCCTCCACCCTGGGGGTTCTCGAGTCCGTCCCCGAGGTCCCCGGACAGGCGGGGCCCCTGCTGCGTCCTGTGGAGCTGCCGGTGCCGCTGCGCCACCCCGACGATCTCGAGACCGTCCTGAGGTACCCGGGCAAGACGAACGAGCAGTTCACCGCGCTGCTGGTGAACCTGGCGTGCGCGCTGTCCACCCGCCGCAGCAGCCTGGCGGACGGCAGCCTCACCCTCCTGGACCCCCTGTGCGGCCGCGGCACCACCGTGAACCGCGCCCTGCGCCTGGGGCTCAGCCCCCTCGGCGCCGAGATCGACCGCAAGGACGTCGAGGCCTACCGCGCGTTCCTGAGCACGTGGCTGCGCACCCACCGCTACAAGCACACCGTCACCGAGGGTCGCCTCACCCTGCGCGGCAGGCAGTTGGGCACTCGGATCGACGCGGAACTGGCCCCCGACAAGCAGGCGCAGCGGGAGGGGCGCGGCCAGCGCCTGACCGTGTTCGGCTGCGACACCCGCGAGCTGCCCCACCTGCTGCCCGCCCGCAGCGTCGACGCCATCGTCGGGGACCTGCCCTACGGCATCCAGCACGGAGGGCGCTCCTCCGCCGGCTGGCAGCGCTCCCCGCTCGACTTCCTCACCGAGGCCGCCCCTGGCTGGAGGTCCCTGCTGCGCGACGGCGGCGGGATGGCCCTGGCCATCAACCGCCGCACTCTGTCCCACGCGGAGGCGCGCGCGGCCCTCGACGGGGCCGGGCTTCGCGTCATCAGCGCGGACGGCGCCTTCCGGCACCGCGTGGACCAGTCCATCGACCGCGACGTGCTGCTCGCGGTCCCCCACGACCACCCCCAGGCCGATCAGCTCGCCGCTGTCGGCACCGATGAGAGGACCTCCTGACATGAGCGACAACCCCCGCGCCCTGCGCCTGGCCGACCGCATCAAGGAGATCGTGGCCACCACGATCGACAAGCGGATCAAGGACCCCCGCCTGGGCTTCGTGACCATCACCGACGTGCGCGTGAGCGGAGACCTCCAGCACGCCACCGTGTTCTACACCGTCTTCGGTGACGACGAGGACCGTGCCGGCACGGCAGCGGGCCTCGCCAGCGCCACCGGCATCCTGCGCCGCGAGGTGGGCAAGCAGACCGGCGTGCGCCTGACCCCGACCCTCGAGTTCGTCCCCGACGCGATCCCCGACAGCGCCCGCGCCATCGAGGAGCTGCTGGCCGAGGCCCGCACCCGCGACGCCGCGCTGCTGAAGGCCAAGGAGGGCGCCACCTACGCCGGGGAGGCGGATCCGTACCGCACGCCCCGCGACCTCGAGGCGGAGGAGGATTCCGAGGTCGAGGAGCACGACGAGGACCGTGAGGACGGCGCGGGCTTTTCGCGTCCGTGACCGCCCGCACGCCGATGAGCCCCATCCGTGGGGGCGATCCCGCACCCACGGGCGCACCCCACGGCGTCCTGCTGGTCGACAAGGCCCCCGACCGCACCAGCCATGACGTCGTCGCACGCGTGCGCTGGCTGCTGGGCACGAAGAAGGTGGGACACGCCGGCACGCTCGACCCCATGGCCACCGGCCTGCTGGTGCTCGGCGTGGGCCAGGGCACCCGGCTGCTCACCCACCTGGTGGGCCTGGACAAGACCTACCTGGCCACCATCCGGCTGGGACGCGCCACCACCACCGATGATCGCGAGGGCGAACCGCTCGGGGAGCAGCACGACGCCTCCGGCATCGACCCCGACGCCCTGGAGCGGGCACTGCAGGCGCTGCGCGGGAACATCCAGCAGGTGCCCTCCACCGTCAGCGCGATCAAGGTGGACGGCAAGCGCGCCTATGCCCGTGCCCGCGCCGGCGAGGACGTCGAACTGGCCGCCCGGCCCGTGCGGATCGACCGCTTCGAGATCACCGCCCGCCGTACCGACGGCCCCCACCTGGACCTCGATGCCGTGGTCACGTGCTCCTCGGGCACCTACGTGCGCGCACTGGCCCGCGACCTCGGTGCCGCCCTCGGCACCGGTGGCCACCTCACCGCGCTGCGGCGCATCGCGGTGGGACCCTTCGACGTGGACCATGCGGTCCATGTCCCGGGCCGCGGAGAGGGGGACGATGTCGAGCTGCCGCTGCGCGGGCTGGGGGAGACGGCCTCCCAGGTGCTGCCCACCGTGACGGTGGACGAGTCGAAGGCGCGGCTGCTCGCCGACGGTCGCCGGATCGATCGGGACACCGGCCTCGGAGGGGAGCAGATGCGCACGGCGGCCCTGGACGGGGACGGGCGTCTGTGCGCCATCATCCGCGCCGACGGGAACGGTTGGAAGCCCGAGCTGGTCATCCCGCTCGAGGCGCGCACCTGAGCGAGCCGGCTGCCGTCCCACCGACGAGAAGAACGGGCCCGTACCGCAGGTTCCTGCGGGACGGGCCCGTCCCTCTGCTGGACTCGCCGGGCTGTGCCGGCGGCCGGCCCAGCCTCAGCTCCGGATCAGTAGTGGACCTCCACGCGGGTGCCGATCGAGGCCCAGTCGTACAGCCACTTCGCCTCGGACACCGGCATGTTGATGCAGCCGTGGGACCCGGAGTACCCGAACGAGGAGCGCCACGGGGCACCGTGGAAGCCGTACCCGTTGTGGAAGTACTGCACCCACGGGACGTCCGGGGTGTAGTAGTACTTCGGGTGGCCCTCGGGGTAGTAGTTCGCGTTGGTCATGTCCTGGCGGTCGTAGCGCAGGTAGATCTCGAAGGAACCGGTGACGGTCTCGTAGCCCTCCTTGCCGTCCACCATCGAGCGGGGGCCCCACACCGGGGTCTCACCCACGTAGGCGGTGACCGTCTTGGCGCTGAGGTCGACGTCGATCCACTTCTCACCGGTGGGAGCGGGTGCCTTCTCCTCCTGCGCCTTCCCGTCGTCCTCGGACTTCTCTTCCTCGGACTTCTCCTCCTCGGACTCCTTCTCGGGGGCCTTGACCTGCTCGACCTCGGCCTCGACCGTCTTGGTCTCGAAGGCGATCTCGAGGGGGCTGGAGCCCTTCAGGGAGGCGATCAGCTCATCGGCCACGGCGTCCACGTTGGTGAACTCCAGTCCGTCGCGCTTCTCGGCGACCACCTTGACGACCTTGCCGTCGGAGTCGACCTGCTCGATGCCGTCCTTGGGCTTGACGGAGTCCTTGTCGGCGCGGGCCGCGACCCACTCGCGCACGCCCTCCTCGTCCACGGAGAGCACCAGCTGCTGGCCGGTCTCGTCCGGGGCGACGGACAGCCAGGAGTTGCGGCGCTCGGCGGAGACCTCGTAGGTCTTGCCCTCGGGACCGGAGATCGACATCGGCTGCTCGAGAACGGCGGCGATGGTGCCGACCACGCCCTCGGCCTCCTCGGTGGTGATCGCCGGAGCGATCTCCTCGATGGGCTGATCCACGGAGAAGGACTCCAGCGCCGGGGCCTTCTGGGTGACGGTCTCCACCATCACCTGCGGGTCCACGCCCTGACCACTCTGGCCGGGGACAGCGTTCCAGGTCTGGGCGTCCTCGTCGAAGACCACCTGGGCGTCCACCGGCTCGGTGCGGTCGGCGGGCACCAGCCCCTTGGCGTAGGAGGCCACGGCGGCCTCGTCCACCGAGACGACGGGCTCGACGACGTGCTCGCCGCTCCAGGTGGCGCGCAGGATGTCCATGAAGGAGTCCTCGCGGGCCACGGCGGCCTGGCCGGTGGCCTGGGCGTCCACGGTGACGCCGAGATCGGCGAGGGACGCCTCGTGCTCGGTGCCGTCCGCGGTGATGGTGACGGTGACGTCCTCACTGCGCTCGGCGATCAGCTGAGAGATCTCCTCCGGGCTCTTGCCCGAGACGTCCTGCCCGAGCACAGTGGTGCCGGGCAGGGCCTTGCCGTCGAACTGCTTGGCGTAGGCCATGGCCCCGCCGGTCAGCAGCACGGCGATGACGGCGATGATGGCCAGCACGACCAGGGCGAGGCGCTTCCGGCCGCGGTCGGCCGGCACGGGACCGCCGGTCGCGGCGGTGTCGGTCACGTTCGTCATGGTTGTCGTTCCGTTCTCGGCGGCCGTCTGGCTGCCCCCGCTGTCGAACGCGGGAGGGCACAGGGGTCCCTCCCCGGCACCGCCTTCCGGACCACGATACTGGAGCGCGTCGCTGTGCCACAGGGTGCGGCGCGTCGAGCTTCGTCACAGACCGCCGGGAGCGCACGGCCTGCGCGTGTGCCGGAGCGACCACAGTCGGCTCGGGGTGGCACTGGACGGGCCGCTACAGTGTTCCCGTCGCGATAGGGCCCCGGCCCGGTCCCGTCCCCGTCGTCCCCGTCCGTGGGTGCCCCCGCGCCCGAGCAGAAGAAGGACCCAGCCGCCTGTGACCCGCAGCCCCATCTGGCATTCCCTGAGCGAGGTGCCCGCCGAGCTCGGCGCCACGGCGGTGTCGATCGGCAACTACGACGGTGTGCATCGCGGTCACCGGCACGTGCTGTCCCAGCTGATCCACCATGCTCGTTCACGCGCCCTGACCCCGGTCGCCCTCACGTTCTGGCCCCATCCGCGCCATGTCATGCGAGGGGTGGCCGAGCCCCCGCTGATCACGGGGCACGAGGACCGGGACCGCCTGCTGCTGCTGGCTGGAGTGGGTGGCGTGCTGGACCTCGAGTTCACCCGGGAGTTCGCCCAGCACGAGGCCGATGAGTTCGTGCGCATCTTCCTGGTGGAGGGCCTGGGCGCACGCTGCGTGGTCCTCGGCGAGGATGCGCTGTTCGGTCGGGCCAACGCCGGCACCATCGAGACCATGAGGGAGCTGGGGGAGCAGTACGGCTTCGAGGTGGTGACCGTCTCCGACCTCGGACCGGAGGGGCAGGGCAGCGGGCGCATCTCCTCCTCCGCCATCCGCGAGGCACTGCTGGGCGGCGACGTCGAGGGGGCCGCCGTGATGCTGGGCCGCCGGCACACCGTGGCCGACGTGGTCCACCACGGGCACCGCCGCGGCCGCGAGATGGGCTTCCCCACCGCCAACCTGGGACCGGCCCCGCAGGGCCTGGTCCCCGCGGACGGCGTGTACGCCGGGTTCCTCACCGTCATCGAGCAGCACCCAGGCCACCTCGGCACCCCGGCACTGGCGGGAGCCCCGGCGACGATCTCCATCGGCACCAACCCCACCTTCACCGCCCAGGGCGTCCCGCAGCGCACCGTCGAGGCGTACGTCCACGACGACCACACGCTGGACCTGTACGGCGACACGGTGCGGCTGGAGTTCGTGGACTATCAACGTCCCACCCTGAAGTTCGACGGCATCGACGCGCTGGTGGAGCAGATGCACCGGGACGTCGAGGTGACGCGCCGCACTCTGGACATCTCTTCCGCGTCCGAGCCGCCGACCGACTGATAACCTGTCCGGGCCGTCCATTCGGCCGCGGAGAGCGCACCCGCCCCCACCCCGGCACCCCTCGGTGCCACCGGGACGGGGATCACGCTCGCAGAGAGAGCCCGGGAGAACATGCCCCGGTGCGCCGCGCACTCGACCCCAGGAGAACCATGGCCTTCGACACCGCCACCAAGCAGGAGATCATCAAGGAGTACGGCACCAGCGAGGGCGACACCGGTTCGCCCGAGGTCCAGATCGCTCTGCTGTCCCACCGCATCACGTACCTGACCGAGCACCTCAAGACCCACAAGCACGACCATCACTCGCGCCGCGGTCTGATGCTGCTGGTCGGCCAGCGCAAGCGCCTCCTGCAGTACCTGCAGGACGTCGACATCGAGCGGTACCGTACGCTGATCCAGCGCCTCGGCCTGCGCCGGTGACCCTCTCCGCCGCTCGTCCCTCCGGGGCGGGCGGCGGCTGTCTGTGTTCACCCCGGTGAACCCCCGCCGTCCGTGAGGGCGGCACCTGAACCCGCCCCGCCCAGGTTCGGTCCTCGGCAGTGGCGTTCGGTCCCCACCAGGGAACCGCGCGTGATTGACGAAGGCCGCACCGGCAGGGGCACCCCCTATCCAAGGAGATACCCCATGGCCATGGAAGGCCCCGACATCACCGCGACCACCGCGGTCATCGACAACGGCTCGTTCGGCCGCCGCGAGGTGCGCTTCGAGACCGGCCGTCTCGCCCAGCAGGCCGCCGGCGCGGTCAGCGTGTACCTCGACGACGACACGATGGTCTTCTCGGCCACCGCCGTCTCGAACCGACCCAAGGACCAGTTCGACTTCTTCCCGCTCACGGTGGACGTCGAGGAGCGGATGTACGCCGCCGGCCGCATCCCCGGCTCGTTCTTCCGCCGCGAGGGCCGTCCCAGCACGGACGCCATCCTCGCCGCCCGCCTCACCGACCGCCCGCTGCGCCCCGCCTTCGTCAAGGGCCTGCGCAACGAGGTCCAGGTCGTCCTCACCGTGATGGCCGCCAACCCCGACGATGCCTACGACGTCATCGGCATCAACGGCGCCTCCGCCTCCACCCAGATCTCCGGCCTGCCGTTCTCCGGCCCGATCGGCGGCGTGCGCATCGCCCTGATGCCCACCGCGGAGGGCGGCCAGTGGGTCGCGTTCCCCACCTACTCCCAGCTCGAGGAGGCCGTGTTCTCCATGGTCGTCGCCGGGCGCATGGTCGGCGAGGGCGAGAGCTCCGACGTGGCCGTGATGATGGTCGAGGCCGAGGCCACCGACAACTCCTGGGACCTGATCAAGAACCAGGGCGCCATCGCCCCCACCGAGGAGGTCGTGGCCGAGGGCCTCGAGGCCGCCAAGGTGTTCATCCGCACCCTGTGCCAGGCCCAGTCCGAGATGGCCGCCAAGGCCGCCAAGCCGGTGCGCGAGTTCCCGCTGTTCCTGGACCACCAGGAGGACGCCTACGGGATCGTCGAGCAGGCCGCCGCCGATCGCCTGCGCGAGGTCATGTCCATCGCAGGCAAGCAGGAGCGCGAGGAGCGCACCGAGGAGCTGCTGGCCCAGATCACCGAGGAGCTCGGCGGCGAGGGCAACCAGCTCGAGGGCCGCGAGAAGGAGATCACCGGGGCCTACCGTGCGCTGACCAAGAAGGTCGTGCGCCAGAAGGTCCTTACCGAGGGCGTGCGCATCGACGGCCGTGGCCTGCGGGACATCCGCGCCCTCTCGGCCGAGGTCGAGGTGCTGCCCCGCGTCCACGGCTCGGCCCTGTTCCAGCGCGGCGAGACCCAGATCCTGGGTGTCACCACGCTGAACATGCTCAAGATGGAGCAGCAGATCGACTCGCTGTCGCCGAACGACCGCAAGCGCTACCTGCACCACTACAACTTCCCGCCCTACTCCACCGGTGAGACCGGTCGCGTGGGCTCCCCGAAGCGCCGCGAGATCGGCCACGGCATGCTCGCCGAGCGCGCCCTGGTGCCCGTGCTGCCGGGCCGCGAGGAGTTCCCCTACGCGATCCGTCAGGTCTCCGAGGCGCTGGGCTCCAACGGCTCCACCTCGATGGGATCCGTGTGCGCCTCCACCCTGTCCCTGCTGAACGCCGGAGTGCCGCTGCGCGCCCCGGTGGCCGGCATCGCCATGGGCCTCATCTCCGACACCGTCGAGGGCGAGACCCGCTACGCGGCCCTCACCGACATCCTCGGTGCCGAGGACGCCTTCGGCGACATGGACTTCAAGGTGGCCGGCACCCCCGAGTTCATCACCGCGATCCAGCTGGACACCAAGCTCGACGGCATTCCCGCCTCGGTGCTGGCCTCCGCACTGGCCCAGGCTCGCGAGGCGCGCCTGGCGATCCTGTCGGTGATGAACGAGGCCATCGACACCCCCGACGAGATGAGCCCGCACGCCCCGCGCGTGCTCGCGGTGACCATCCCCGTCGACAAAATCGGCGCGGTCATCGGCCCCAAGGGCCAGATGATCAACCAGATCCAGGACGACACCGGGGCCGACATCACCATCGAGGACGACGGCACCGTGTACATCGGCGCCACCGACGGCCCCTCCGCGGAGGCCGCCCGCAGCGCGATCAACGCGATCGCCAACCCGATGGTGCCCGAGGTCGGCGAGCGCTACCTCGGCACCGTGGTGCGCGTGGTCGACTTCGGTGCCTTCGTGTCGCTGACCCCCGGCAAGGACGGCCTGCTGCACGTCACCCAGCTGCGCAAGCTGAACGGCGGCAAGCGCGTGGAGAGCGTCGAGGACGTCGTCAAGGTGGGCCAGAAGGTCGAGGTGGAGATCCGCGAGGTCGACGCCCGCGGCAAGATCTCCCTGGCCGTCCCGGAGGACGACAAGGCCGAGGAGAAGAGCACCGACACGTCCGGTGCCCCCGTCGAGTCCGCCGAGAACCTCGAGCGCGAGGCGACCACCGCCGAGTGAGCTGAGCGTGATGCTCTGAGATGAGCACCCGAGTCGGGTCGCGAGCTCAGGCCACCGGATGCCCTGGTTCCGATTCCACTGCGAATCGGAACCAGGGCATCCGTGCATGGTGGCCCGGCACTTCGCCCACCGCGCAGGGGAGAACTGCCCATCGCGGGGATCCGTCGTCCGCAGTGGCCCGTGTTCCCACGGTCGCCACGGGCCTGCGGGGAACGAAGGGGATGCCGAGGTGAGTGGCATGGGAGAATCGACGGATGCCCCTGGACCTGATCTACGACGACCCTGCCTCTGACGTGGTGCTCGATGCCGCTTCCGGCGTGCGACGCACCATCCTGCCCGGCGGGGTGCGCCTGCTCACCGAGACCGACCGCAGCGTGCGCAGCGCCACCCTGGGTCTGTGGCTGCCCGTCGGCTCCCGCGACGAGAAGCCCGAGCACGCCGGCTCCACGCACGTGCTGGAGCACCTGCTGTTCAAGGGCACCCGTCGCCGCACCGCGATGCAGATCGCCTCGGCCTTCGACGAGGTGGGCGGCGACTCCAACGCCGTCACCGCGAAGGAGCACACCCTGTACTACGGCCGGGTACGCTCGGCCGACGTCCCCATGGCCGTGGACGTGCTCACCGACATGGTCACCTCCAGCCTGCTCGAGGAGCAGGCGCTGCGCACCGAGCGGGAGGTGATCCTCGAGGAACTGGCCATGGCCGAGGACGATCCTCAGGACGTCGGCTACGAGACCTTCCTGGCCCACGTGCTGGGCCCTGAGACCGCCATCGGCCGCCCCGTGGGCGGCACCGCGCAGACCGTCACGGACCTGGACATCGAGGACGTGCGCGCCCACTACGGCGAGCACTACCGCCCCGACAACCTGGTGGTCACCGCGGTGGGCGACGTGGACCACGACCAGCTGGCCGACCTTCTGCTGGAGGGCCTGCGCCGCGGCGGCTGGGGGCTCGAGCCCGGGGCCCTCCCGCACCGCCGCTCCCGCGAGACCCACGAGACCCCCAGCGCTGCCGGCGCTGCCGGTGCCGGTGCCACCGAGGGCGCGGTCAGCGGTGAGGCCGTGGCCCGGATCGTGCCGAGGCGCCTGGCCCGCCCCACCGAGCAGAACCACATCTACCTGGGCGGCACCGGCATCACCGCGGTCGACGAGAAGCGCCATACCCTCTCGGTGCTGATGTCCATCCTGGGCGGCGGCATGTCCTCCCGGCTCTTCCAGCACGTGCGCGAGCAGCGGGGACTGGCCTACTCCGTGTACTCCTTCAGCGCCGGCTACCACGATGCCGGACTGTTCGGGCTGTACGCGGCCTGCCGTCCCTCCCGCACCGCCGAAGTGGTCGAACTGCTCGCACAGGAGCTGACCGACATGGGGGAGCGGGGCGTGGACGACGAGGAGATGCGCCGCGCCCTCGGGCAGATCACCGGCTCCTTCGCCCTGGGCCTGGAGGACACCAGCAGCCGTATGGGTCGCCTGGGCACCATCGAGCTGATGCACGGCCGCTACACGGGGATCGACGAGATCCTCGAGAAGATCTCCCGGGTGAGCGCCGGGGACGTCCAGGCCCTGGCCGCACAGCTCGCCTCCTCCTTCACCACTCGTATCGACGTGGGCCCCGAGGCCTGAGGGGCCAGGGCCCCACCAGCACAGCGCCCTTTGCGGGCAGGAAGGCACCATAGTGAACGACACCACCGCCCCCACCGACCGCCCCGCGACCGGCAGCGACGCCGGCCCCTCGATCCGAGTGGCCGTGATCGGTGCCCGCGGGCGCATGGGCTCCGAGGCCTGCCGCGCCGTCGAGCAGGCCCCCGACCTCGAGCTGGTCGCTCGTGTGGATCGCGAGGACGACCTCTCGGCGATCACCAGGGCCGGCGCTCAGGTGATGGTGGACTTCTCCATCCCCGGTGCCACCAAGGACAACGTGCTGTGGGCGATCGAGAACGGTGTGCACGCCGTGGTGGGCGCCACCGGTTGGGACGAGACCTCACTGGAGGAGGTGCGCACTGCCCTGGCCCGTGCGGGCCACGAGCAGCTCGGCGTGCTGATCGCCCCCAACTTCGCCATCGGCGCCGTGCTCGCCATGCGCTTCGCGGAGATCGCCGCGCGCTACTACGAGAGCGTCGAGGTGATCGAGATGCACCACCCCGACAAGCTCGACGCCCCCTCCGGCACCGCGGCCCACACCGCCGCCGCCATCGCCCGCGGACGCGCCGCCGGTGGCCTGGGCCCGGTGCCGGACGCCACCGAGAAGGATCCCCTGGGCGCTCGCGGGGCGGTGGTCGACGGGATCCACGTGCACGCCGTGCGCCAGCGCGGGCTGGTGGCCCACGAGGTGGTGCAGTTCGGCGGCGCCGGTGAGCAGTTCCAGCTGCGCCACGACTCCTTCGACCGGGTCAGCTTCATGCCGGGGGTGCTGGTGGGCGTGCGCGAGGTGGCCTCCCACCCGGGTCTGACCGTCGGCCTCGACGGCTACCTCGAGCTGGGCTGATGCGCCAGAAGCTGTTCGTCGCGGCACTGCTGCTGATCACCGGGCTCTATGCCTGGGGTCTGGGATGGATCGCCGTGGGCTTCTCACGGGCCGGGGGAGTGATCGGCTGGGGCCTGGCACTGGGTGTGGGCATCCTGCTGGTGCTCACCGTGTGGGTGACCTGGCGGGAAGTGCTGTTCGGCATGCGCGCCGGCCGCCTGAGCCGCCAGTACGCTCCCGCGGCTGTCGCCAGCGGCTCCGATGCCCGCGCCGAGTTCGAGGCCGCCAGGTCCGCGATCGAGAACCAGCCGGAGCAGGAGCGCGACTGGCGATCCTGGTTCCGCCTGGCACTGGCCTACGACGCCCTGCGCGACCGTCGCAACGCCCGCATGTGCGTGCGCCGGGCGATCGACCTGCACCGGAGGTCCTGACCCGCGCCGGTGGTCCGCGCCCGCGGCATGGTCCGGATGGGTGCTCAGCCCCAGCCCAGTGCACGCAGCGCAGCGGCAGCCGCCGCTGCCCCGATCACCACCACCAGGAACGGGGCGCGCAGCACCAGCAGCACGGCGGCCACACCCACCGCCGCCAGGCGGGCGTCGGCCACGATCGCGGTCCCGTCCGTCGCAGTCTGCACCGCGACCAGGGCCCCCAGCAGGGCGATCGGCAGCAGCCGTGTCACCCGGGCCACGCGGGGACGCTCGAGCACCTCGGAGGGCACCTGGTAGCCCAGCCACTTCTGCACGAAGCTCGCCAGGGACGCCGCGATCACCGCAATCCACAGCATGCTCATCGCTGCTCGCCCTCCGTACGCCCCCGCGAGGGCCATAGACCGGCCACCACCGCGACCATCGCCGCCGCCAGCACCGGAAGTCCCGAGGGCAGCACCGGCGTGGTCAGCAGCGCGACGAAGGCGGCAGCGACGGCGATCGCGATGGTCTCCCCGCTGCGCAGCCTCGGCCACAGCAGCGCCAGGAAGGCCGCCGCCGCAGCCGCATCCAGCCCCCATGCCCCCGGATCGCTCACGAACTGGCCTACCAGTGCGCCAGCCAGGGAGAACAGGTTCCAGAACACGTAGACCCACACCCCGGCGGCCCAGAAGCCGGCCCTGGCGGCCTCGGGGGTGGTGCCCGAGGCGGAGGTCGCTGCGGATTCGTCGATCGTCAGCTGCGCACGGGCCGCCCCGCGCCACCCGCCCCGCGGCAGCACCCTGGACAGCGCGAGGCCGTACAGGGAGTTGCGCACCCCCAGCAGGATCGAGGTCAGTGCCGCCCCGATGGCGGAGCCTCCGCCCCCGATCACCCCCACGAAGGCGAACTGGCTGCCGCCGCTGAACAGCACCGCGGAGAGCACCATCGCCTGCCACAGGTCCAGGCCCGAAGCGGTGGCGAGGGCCCCGTAGGAGATGCCGTACAGTCCCGTCGCCAGGCCCACCGAGAAACCGGTGCGGCGGATCTGCCGGACTTCGTCGGGGACCGCAGCGCGGGAGGAGGGAAGCGCAGCACTCATGATGCCGGTCACCATAGATCCGTTCCGTGTCCGGTGGCGGCGCTGTCCGCGTCCGGGCCCGCCACCTCCCCGACGTCGCACCGATCCGTGTGAGAGCGTGGCCCCATGACCCACACCCCCACGGACGGCCTCCCGCTGCGCACCGGCGCCCTGCTGCTGGACATGGACGGCACCCTGATCGACTCCGGCCCCTCGGTGGAGCGGGCGTGGAACGGGCTGCTGGCCGAGCTGGGCTCCACCGAGACCTTCTGCCACGCCATGCACGGCCGCCCGGCGCGGCAGGTGCTGAGGGAGTTCTTCCCGGACATGACCGAGGCCGAGATCGCCGCGGCCCACTCCCGCATCGAACAGCTGGAGATCGCCGACGTCGACTCGATCCTCACCCTGCCCGGCACCCGCCGCATCCTCGAGCAGCTCGATGCGGCGTCCCAGCAGCTCGGTCGGCCCACCTGGACGATCGTCACCTCGTGCACCATGCCCCTGTTCGAGGCGCGCTGGGCCACCACGTCCCTGCCGGTGCCGGCGACACTGGTCACGGCCGACCAGGTGGAGCGTGGCAAGCCCGACCCGCAGCCGTACCTGCTGGGGGCCGAGCGCCTCGGGGTCGCCCCCTCGGATGCGGTCGTGGTGGAGGACTCGGTGGGCGGGCTGCGCTCCGGGCTGGATGCGGGGTGTCGCACCATGGCGATCACCTCCACCACCCCGGCGGCCGATCTCGAGCCCCTTGCCCCGGTGCTGCTCACCTCCCTGGACGACCTCGAGGTCGCCGTGCAGGAGGGTGCGCTGCTGCTCTCGCGTCGCGGCGCGCAGTGACGGGGCCCACCTGACCGGGCGGTGTGCGGACGGTCGCGCCTGAGCGGCGTGGGCGCCCCCCGCTGATACGCTCGGACGGCTGATCCCGGTGCGCTCCGGGACCCCTGTCGACGCCCCGCAGCGGGCGCCGGGGAGCCCTGTCCCACCGGCGGATCGTCGCCGTCCCTCTCGAAAGGACTCGTCCCATGTGCGGAATCTCCGGCAGCTACGGATTCGGAGCGGACACCGAGGACATCGCGCGGCGGATGAACGCCTGCCTCGCCCACCGGGGGCCCGACGGTGAGGGCCTGTTCCTCTCCGGGAGCACGGGACTGGCCCACCGCCGCCTGGCCATCATCGACCGCGAGAGCGGCGACCAGCCGATGACCACGGCGGACGGCCGCCACACGATCGTCTACAACGGCGAGGTCTACAACTACCTGGAGCTGCGCACCGAGCTCGAGGCCACCGGCCGCACCTTCGTCACCGACTCCGACACCGAGGTGCTGCTGCAGGCCCACGCCGCGTGGGGCAGCGACTCCTACGACCGGTTCAACGGCATGTTCGCCTTCGCGATCCACGACGCCGAGACCGACACCCTCACGATCGCCCGCGACCACTTCGGCATCAAGCCGCTGTACTACTGGCACGACGAGACCACCGGGCGGGTGCTGTTCTCCTCGGAGATCCGGGCCCTGCTCGCCGCCGGCGTGTTCGAGGCCGCGCCGGATGACCGCGCCGTGTACCGGTACCTGAAGTTCCGCGCCCACGACGACGACGAGCAGACCTTCTTCGCCGGCGTCAAGCGCCTGATGGCCGGGCAGATGCTGGTGATCGACGCCGATGGCGTGCGCACCGAGTCCTTCACGCGCCTGCAGGACGAGCTGCGCGAGATCGCCTCCCGCCCCGGCCGCCCCTACAGCGAGCAGGTGGTGGACGAGTACCGCGAGCGGTTCATGGAGTCCGTGCGGCTGCGCCTGCAGTCCGAGGTGCCCGTGGGGACCTCCCTCTCCGGCGGGCTGGACTCCTCCGCGGTGGCCGCAGTGATCGCCAAGCACCTGCGCGAGCAGCCTGAGGACGGCGACTTCGCCGCGGTGGGCTCGCGCCAGAACACGTTCTCCGCCGTGTTCCCCAACTCCAGCAACGACGAGGAGCGGTACGTCGACGCGCTGCTGGCGGACTACCAGGGGCAGATCACCGCCCACAAGATCCACCCGGACTCCCGTGAGTTCCTCGAGGACCTGCAGGACTTCGTGCGCACCCAGGAGGAGCCGATCATCTCCTCCGGCCCCTACGCCCAGTACGCGGTGATGCGGGAGGCCAGCAAGCACGTGACGGTGCTGCTGGACGGCCAGGGCGCCGACGAGATGATGGCCGGGTACAACCCGTACTTCTACGTGTACCTGCGCCAGCTGCGCCGCCAGAAGCGGTTCAAGGAGCTGGCCTCCGAGGTGGTGGGCTCGCGGGACATCCTGCGCAAGCTCGCCCGCACCAAGTACTCCGGCCGCACCTCCGTTCCCATCGAGGCCCTGCTGAACTCCGGGTTCGTCGCAGCGCACGCGGGGGAGAAGGTCACCTCGGTGCAGGACGACCTCAAGGAGCGCCTGCTGCAGGACACCTTCCGCAGCTCCCTGCCCTCGCTGCTGCGCTACGAGGACAGGAACACCATGCGCTTCAGCATCGAGGGACGCGTCCCGTTCGTGGACAAGGAGCTGCTGAAGTTCCTGTTCTCCCTGGACGAGTCCGCGATCATCCACGACGGCTGGAACAAGCGGATCCTGCGCGAGTCGATGTTCGGGATCCTGCCGGACATGATCTCCAAGCGCCGCAACAAGATCGGCTTCACCACGCCCGAGAGCGAGTGGTTCCGCAAGAACGCTGCCGCCCTGCGGGAGATCTTCGCCTCCGCCACCTTCGCCTCCCGCCCCTACTTCGAGTCCCGCAGCGTGCTGGCCCTGTTCGACGACTACATGGCCCACCCCGACAAGCACGGCACCCTGATGTTCTGGCGCCTGCTGAACGTCGAGCTGTGGATGCGGGCCTTCTTCGACCAGCACCCCGCATCACGGGCCGGCGACGAGGACGAGGCCCCGGGGGTCGGCGCGGGGGACATCGCCGCAGCGGCCGGCGCCGCGTCGCAGGAGGACCCGGCCGGGACGCCCAAGAGCGATTACGACCCGAACCCGGACAAGCAGCTTGACCTGGTCTCGGAGGTCGACGGCCACACCTGGCGCCGCTTCCCCCTGCAGACCGGTCTGATCGCGCGCGGTGACGACCTGGAGGATCTGGTCCGCGGGCACGTGGAGCGCTTCGCCGCGGGCCTGCCCGAGGACGCACTGCCCGCCGGACGCCCCTGGTACTTCGTCATCAGCGAGAAGATCGTGGCGATCAGCCAGGGTCGCTCCTGGTTCACCTGGGAGATCGCCCCCCGCCGCTCCGCCACGGTGCTCAGCCGCTTCGTCTCCCGCACCCCTGCCGGCATCGGCCTGGGGGACCCCACCACCATGGAGCTGGCCATCCGCGAGGTGGGGCTGCCACGCGTGGTCGCGGCCTCCGCCGTGGGCGCGGCCGGCAAGGTGATCGGCAAGCGCGGCCTGTTCTACCGGGTCGTCGGCAGCAACGTGCGCGCGATCGACGGCCCGACCGTCTACTCCGCCTTCCCCTCGAACGTCTCCGCGAAGCTTCCGCCGAAGGACCCCGACGGCGTCTCGGCCCGCCTGTCCGCGGCCATCCGTGCCGCCGACATCCCCGCCGCGCTGCGCGACAGCTTCGCCGGCACCGTGGTGATGGACGCCAACGACATCGGTCGCAACGTGCTGGGCTCGGACGCCTCGGTTCCGGCCGAGCGCCTGGAGGCCACCTTCGCGGACAACCCGCTGGGCCAGGGCCGTCAGCGCACGCCGCTGGCGATCCTGGTGGATCTGGGCGACCCCGGTACCGTAGCGGCCCGGTGACCGGGACCGCTGCTGGACTAGGCTCTGAGGACATGAACGAGAACGTGAGCACGGGCACCGGCGCCGCCGATGGTGACATCGCCTTCCGGTCCGACATGACCGTCCAGCTGGTGAAGTCCGCGGCGCAGGACGGTGACGTCGTCTTCGCCGCCCGGGTCTCCACCCAGGGGGAGCAGACCGTCGCCATCGCCGGGGAGGAGGCCTCCACCCGGGACCGCGGCCTGATCCGCTACCTGATGCGGGACCGTCACGGCAGCCCCTTCGAGCACAACAGCTTCACGTTCTACGTCGAGGCGCCGATCTTCGTGTTCCGGGAGTTCATGCGGCACCGCATCGCCTCCTACAACGAGGAGTCCGGCCGCTACCGCGAGATGCGGCCCGTGTTCTACGTGCCCTCGCGCGAGCGCAACCTGATCCAGGTGGGCAAGCCCGGCGCCTACGTGTTCGAGCCCGGCACCGCCGAGCAGCACGAGCTGGTCGAGGAGTCCGTGCGCAACGAGTCCACCTCCGCCTACCGCTCCTACCAGCGGATGCTGCAGGCCGGCGTGGCCCGCGAGGTGGCCCGCACGGTGCTGCCGCTGAACCTGTACTCCTCGATGTACACCACCATGAACGCCCGCGCGCTGATGAACTTCCTCAGCCTGCGCACGAAGAAGGACAACGCCGCCTTCCCCTCGTTCCCGCAGCGCGAGATCGAGATGGTCGCCGAGCTGATGGAGGAGCACTTCCGCCAGGCGATGCCGCTCACCCACGCCGCTTTCGAGGACGGCGGGCGCATCGCCCCGTGAACCGCACACACTCCGGGAGGAGACCATGACCCAGCACACCCGCCGCGCGCGACCCTTCGGGGCGGTGGGGACCGCGATGGTCACCCCGCTCACCGAGGACGCCTCCGGCGTCGACCTGGACGCCGCCCAGCGCCTCGCCGCCCACGTCGTGGAGCACGGCAACGACATGATCGTCGTCTCCGGCACCACCGGTGAGGCGCCCACCCTCAGCGACGGCGAGAAGATCGACCTGGCCCGCGCCGTCCGCGAGGCCGTGGGCCCCGAGGTGACGATCCTGGCCGGGGTGGGCACGTACGACACCGCCCACTCGGTCCACCTGGCCCGTGCCCACGCCGAGCTCGAGATCGACGGCCTGCTGGTGGTCACCCCCTACTACTCCAAGCCCAGCCAGGCCGGCATCATCCAGCACACCCGTGCCATCGCCGATGCCACCGATCTGCCGGTGATGCTGTACGACATCCCCGGCCGCGCCGGGGTGCCGCTCACCCTCGAGACGCTGCTGCGCCTGGGTGAGCACGAGCGGATCCTCGCGGTCAAGGACGCCAAGGCGGATCTGCAGCAGGCCACCGTGGTGATGGAGCGCTCGGGCCTGGCCTACTACTCCGGCGAGGACGCACTGAACCTGCCCTGGCTGGCCATCGGCGCCTCCGGCATGGTCTCGGTGGTCTCCCAGGTGGCCGGCGACCTCGAGAAGCGCCTGGTGGACGCGGTGGACCGCTCCGACCTGGCCGCCGCCCGCGAGGCCCACCAGCTGCTCGCCCCCTTGGTGGAGGCGATCATGACCCACATGCCCGGCGCGGTCGCCGCGAAGACCGCCCTCGCCCTGCAGGGCGTGCTTCCCCACGCCACCATGCGCGGCCCCCTGCTGGCGGCCGATGACGACCAGACCCGTGCCCTGGCCGCCGCCCTCGAGGCCGCCACCGGCATCCCGCCGCTCGACCCCTCCCGGAGGCCCTCCGCATGACCACCGCATTCACCGACCGTCTGAACCAGCCTCCGAAGCTGCGCAGGGACACCTTGCGCATCATCCCGCTGGGCGGGCTGGGGGACGTGGGCCGCAACATGGCGGTGCTCGAGTTCGACGGACGCCTGCTGATCATCGACTGCGGCGTGCTCTTCCCCGAGGACGCCCAGCCCGGCGTGGACCTGATCCTGCCGGACTTCGACCAGATCCGCGACCGGCTCGACGACGTCGCCGCGATCGTGCTCACCCACGGCCACGAGGACCACATCGGCGCCGTCCCCTACCTGCTGCGCCTCAAGCCCGACATCCCCCTGGTGGGCAGCCAGCTCACCCTGGCTTTCGTCGAGGCCAAGCTGCGGGAGCACCGCATCACTCCCTACACCCTCGCCGTGAAGGAGGGGCAGAAGGAGTCCTTCGGCCCCTTCGACTGCGAGTTCGTGGCGGTGAACCACTCCATCCCCGACGCCCTCGCGGTGCACGTGAGCACCCCGGCCGGCACCGTGCTGCACACCGGTGACTTCAAGATGGACCAGCTGCCGCTGGACGGCCGCATCACTGACCTGCGGGCTTTCGCGCGCCTGGGCGAGCAGGGCGTGGACCTGTTCATGGTGGACTCCACCAACGCCGAGGTGCCCGGCTTCACGGTGGGCGAGCAGGAGATCGGCCCCACGCTGAACTCGATCTTCGCCCGCGCGCGGCAGAAGATCGTGGTGGCCTCCTTCTCCAGTCACGTGCACCGCGTCCAGCAGGTGCTGGACGCCGCCGCGACGCACGGCCGCAAGGTGGCCTTCGTGGGCCGGTCCATGGTGCGCAACATGGGCATCGCCGCCGAGATGGGCTACCTGCACGTGCCCGACGACATCCTGGTGGACGTCAAGCGGATCGACGACCTGCCCGATGAGCAGGTGGTGCTGATGTGCACCGGCAGCCAGGGCGAGCCGATGGCCGCGCTGGGACGCATCGCCAACCGGGACCATCGCGTCAGCGTGGGCCCCGGTGACGTGGTCATCCTGGCCTCCTCCCTGATCCCCGGCAACGAGCACGCCGTGTTCCGCGTGGTCAACGGTCTGATGGCGCTGGGAGCCGAGGTGGTCCACAAGGGCAACGCGAAGGTGCACACCTCCGGCCACGCCAGCGCCGGCGAGCTGCTGTACTGCTACAACATCGTGCGGCCCAAGAACGTGATGCCCATCCACGGCGAGGTGCGCCACCTGATCGCCAACGGCCGCGTCGCCGAGGCCACCGGCATCCCTGAGAAGAACGTGGTGCTCGCCAAGGACGGCCACGTCGTAGACCTCAAGGACGGCGTGGCGAAGGTGGTGGGGGAGGTCCCCAACGGCTACGTGTACGTCGACGGTTCCAGCGTGGGCGCGATCTCCGAGGCGGATCTGAAGGACCGCCGGATCCTGGGCGACGAGGGCTTCATCTCCCTGTTCGCCGTGGTCAACTCCGAGACCGGCGCCCTCATCGCGGGACCCGAGATCCACGCCCGGGGCGTGGCCGAGGACGACGAGGTGTTCGAGAGGATCCGGCCCGAGATCATCAAGGCGCTCGAGCAGGCCGTGGCCGATCAGTCCAACCGCCGCGACACCCACCAGCTGCAGCAGGTGATGCGCCGCGTGATCGGCCGCTACGTGTCCCAGCGCCTGCGTCGCCGCCCCATGATCATCCCCATCGTGATCGAGGCCTGAGACCCGCTCCTGCCTGCGCCGGGAGCTCGCCCCACCCGTGTCGCACCGTGCCCCGGGACCCGGGCTCTGACACGCCCGCGGGCGTGATCCTCGCCCCGCTGCCGCGAAAGTCCCCGGCCCGCTTCCCGGGCCGGGGAGGGCCCACGCGGTAGATTGACATCCATGGCGACACGTACGTCTTCCCCCGCACGTGCGTCGAAAGGCTCCTCCCGGACCTCCGCGTCCGGGACCTCGCGCACCAAGGGTGCCGCGAGCAGTGACCCGTCGGCGCTTCCGCTGCCGGTGCGCGCAGCCCGCTCCGGCTACCTCTCCCTGTCCCGCATGGTGGGCGGCTTCGTCCGCTCCATCGGGGTGCAGCGGTGGGAGGTGGCCCCGGAGCAGCGCCGCGACGGCTACGCCCTGTTCCTGATGCTGCTGGCCGTGCTGGTGGCCGTGGTGGAGTGGTGGCAGGCATCCGGCCCGGTGCTGGGCGCCGTCCACACCGTGGTGGCCGGGACCTTCGGGATCTCCTCCGTGGTGATCCCGCTGCTGCTGGTCGGCTGGTCGCTGCGCATGTTCCGTCGACCGGACCAGGTGCGCGCCAACTCCCGCATCGCGATCGGGATCGCGATCCTGCTCACCGCGATCTCCGCGATCGCGTCGGTCTCCGCCCGCCTGCCCGCCCCGGCCGATGGCATCGCCGCCCTGGCCCGCGGAGGCGGCGTGCTGGGCTACCTCGCCGCCGCACCGCTGGAGGCCCTGCTGCCCCCGGTCGCGGTGATCGTGATCCACTCCCTGCTGATCGCCTTCGGCGTGCTGGTGCTCACCGCCACGCCCGTGGAGTCGATCCCCTCGCGGGTGCGTCACGTGTACGACGCGATGGTGGGCCGCAGCGAGGAGGAGGACGCCGAGCGCCTGGCCTTCGGCCTGCGCCCCCGCCGCCCGGACCCGGCCCTGCACGAGCAGGAGACCGAAGCCCAGCCTGCCGGTCGCCCGCGCCGCCGCAGCCGCCGCGAGAAGGAGCAGGCCCAGCAGGCGGAGGCCGCCGGTCGCGACCACGATGACTTCGGCTACGCCGGCGACGAGGCCTTCGACACGCCCGTCGGCGACGGGCAGGCAGCGCCCCGTCGCCGTGGCTCCACGCGCGCACCGAAGGGGGAGCGCCGCGACGCCACCGAGGTGTTCGACGTCGTCGAGGACGAGAACCAGCGCGCCAAGACCTTCCCCGCGGGTGCCGCTGCCACCAGGGCCGAGCGCACCGGCGCGGCCGCTGCCGCGAACGGGGCGGGCGAGAAGCCAGCAGGCGCCACGCGACCGGAGAAGACGGCCAAGAAGAGCGGTGCCGACGGCGAGGCCGCAGGCCCCAGCACCAAGGCCGAGCTGGCGCCCCCGCCCATGGGGGACCTGCCGCGCGCCGGGGAGCAGCTGGAGCTGGCCGGGGACGTGGTCTACACCCTGCCGGACTCCTCCTTCCTGCTGGAGGGCCCGCCCCACAAGACCCGCTCCGAGGCCAACGACCGCGTGGTCGAGGCCCTGGGCGAGGTGTTCGAGCAGTTCAACGTCAACGCCGAGGTGGTGGGCTTCTCCCGCGGCCCCACGGTGACCCGCTACGAGGTGGAGCTGGCCCCCGGCACCAAGGTCGAGAAGGTCACGGCACTGGACAAGAACATCTCCTACGCCGTCGCCAGCGCCGACGTCCGCATCCTCTCGCCGATCCCCGGCAAGAAGGCCATCGGCATCGAGATCCCCAACACCGACCGCGAGACGGTCGCCCTGGGCGATGTGCTGCGCTCCGCCGTGGCCCGCCGCAACGAGCACCCCATGGTGATGGGCGTGGGCAAGGACGTCGAGGGCGGCTACGTGGTCGCCAATCTCGCCAAGATGCCCCACATGCTGGTCGCAGGCGCCACCGGCGCCGGCAAGTCCAGCTTCGTCAACTCCATGATCACCTCGATCCTGATGCGCGCCACCCCCGAGGAGGTGCGCATGGTGCTGGTCGATCCCAAGCGCGTCGAGCTCACCATCTACGAGGGCATCCCGCACCTGATCACCCCGATCATCACCAACCCGAAGAAGGCCGCCGAGGCCCTCGAATGGGTCGTCAAGGAGATGGACGCCCGCTACGACGACCTCGCAGCGTTCGGCTTCAAGCACATCGACGACTTCAACAAGGCCGTGCGCGCCGGCGAGGTGACCGCGCCCCCGGGCAGCGAGCGCAGGATCGCCCCCTACCCGTACCTGCTGGTCGTGGTCGACGAGCTGGCGGACCTGATGATGGTCGCCCCCCGTGACGTGGAGGCCTCCATCCAGCGCATCACCCAGCTGGCCCGCGCGGCCGGCATCCACCTGGTGCTGGCCACCCAGCGTCCCAGCGTCGACGTGGTCACCGGCATCATCAAGGCCAACGTCCCCAGCCGCCTCGCCTTCGCCACCTCCTCGCTCCAGGACTCCCGGGTGATCCTGGACGCCGTCGGCGCGGAGAAGCTGATCGGGCAGGGCGACGCCCTGTTCCACCCGATGGGCAAGGCCAAGCCGATGCGCGTGCAGGGCGCCTGGGTCAACGAGTCGGAGATCCACAAGGTCGTCGACCACGTGAAGACTCAGATGAAGCCCTCCTACCGCGAGGACGTCACCGTCGCCGCCGCCAAGAAGCAGATCGACGACGACATCGGGGACGATCTCGACGTCCTGCTGCAGGCGGCTGAACTGGTGGTCACCACCCAGTTCGGCTCCACCTCCATGCTGCAGCGCAAGCTGCGGGTGGGCTTCGCGAAGGCCGGCCGTCTGATGGACCTGCTGGAGTCGAGGGAGATCGTGGGCCCCTCCGAGGGCTCCAAGGCCCGCGACGTGCTGGTGCACCCCGACGACCTGGCCGGTGCCATCGCCCGCATCCGCGGGGAGGACGAGCCCGCCGGCGCCGGCCCCAGCGATGCGGCCGCCGAGGCCTACGACGAGGGCGCGGTGGACGTCGAGGGGGAGGCCGCCGGCGAGCGCGGGACCGTCAGCTCGCACGGTGGCCCGGACGGCAGCGGGGACGACGGCGCGGGCGATGGTCGCTACGGCAGTGATCCGCTGGCCGACGACGGCACCGAACCCGCCACCGACTACTACGACCGGGACGACACGGAGGACGGGGAGGACGCATGGAGCCTCACCGGCCGCTGACCCCGCCCGCCCCGCCGGCCCCGCCCCGGTCGTTCCCTCCGCCGCGCCCGCACCGATCACAGGAGCCCCGATGACCGCGCCCTCCGCACCCCCTGCACGGCCCGTCCCGCTGTGGAACATCGCCAACATCCTCACCATGGTGCGCATGGTGATGGTGCCTGTGCTCGTGGTGCTGGCCGTGATCTACCCCGACTCCGCGGGCGGCCGGATCCTGGTCACCGTCGTGTTCCTGCTCGCGATGCTGACCGACCTCGCTGACGGCCACCTGGCTCGCTCCCGGGGCCTGATCACCGACTTCGGCAAGATCATGGACCCCATCGCCGACAAGGCCATGACCGGTGCCGCCCTGATCATGCTCTCGGTGTGGGAGTACGTGCCGTGGTGGATGACCGTGCTGATCCTGGTGCGCGAGTTCGGCATCACGATCATGCGGTTCACGATCCTGAAGTACGGGGCACTGCCGGCCAACTGGGCCGGCAAGGCCAAGACCGTGGTGCAGACCATCGCGATCACCTTCTGCCTGATGCCCTTCGAGCTGTGGTGGGAGCCCGCTCGCTGGATCGGCCTGGCCCTGGTGCTGCTGGCCGTGGTGCTCACCGTGTGGTCGGGTCTGGTGAACCTCAAGGACGGCCTGCGGCTGCGCCGTGAGGCCCTGGCCGCCCCCGATGCCCGCCCCTGAGCGGACTTCCGCCATGGATCGCAACGCTCCGCCGACGGACCCGGCTCGGGTGATCGCCGCGGCCGTCGAGCGTGGGCTGTCGATCGCGACGGCCGAGTCGCTCACCGCCGGTGCACTTGTCGCACGGCTGGTGGACGTCCCCGGCTCCAGCGCCGCGGTCGCCGGGGGAGCGGCCTGCTACTCCTACCGGGCCAAGACCCGGGTGCTCGGCGTGGACGCCGGCCTGCTGGAGCGCGAGGGCGCGGTCAGTTCCGAGGTGGCACGTCGGATGGCCGCCGGGGCCCGTGCCCTGTACGCGGCCGACGTCGCCATCGCCACCACCGGCGTGGCCGGACCTGGACCGGACGAGCGGGCAGTGCCCGCAGGGACCGTGTTCCTGGCGGTCGACCGTGATGACGCTGATCCCGTGGTGGAGGAGCTCCATCTGCCCGGCGACCGGGCCGCTGTGCGCACCGCCACGGTGGACGCCGCGCTGACGCTGCTGCTGCACTGCCTGACCAGGCGGTGACCAGCTCGCTCACACGTGCCGCAGGGACGCGTCGGGAGGCGAACGCTGCGAGCACGTCCACAATTCCCAGTCGCCCCGAGACCACGCCCACTACAATCGGGGAACACTTGCGCGGGTGGGGACGTTGTACCCGGCACGATGAACCCCACGTTCCGCGCCCATGCAGCGCACCACGCACAGCACCACCAGAGGAAAGGGAGGCAGCGCCATGGCACTGTTCCGCCACGAGCTCGGTGACGTCCTGCGGGATGCACGCCGCTCCCAGGGCCGCACCCTGCGCCAGGTGTCCTCCGATGCCCGCGTCTCCCTCGGCTACCTCAGCGAGATCGAGCGGGGCCAGAAGGAGGCCTCCAGTGAGCTGCTGGTCTCCGTCACCGACGCTCTCGGGCTCCCGCTGTCCTTCGTCCTGCGGGAGGTCTCCGACCGCATCGCGGTCGCCGAGGGCGTCTGCGTCCCGGACACCGTCCCCGATGAGCTCACCGATGCCGCCGGCCCCTTGGTCGGCGCCCGCTGACGTGCGGCGCAGCGAGTTCGGCGAACTGGCCGACCACGTCTTCGGGCCTGCCCTGGCCCGCACCTACACCCGCGATCTGGTCCTCGAACCGATGGGCGGGCGCACCGCCGAACAGGCCCTCGATGAGGGCCTGCCGGTGCGTGCCGTCTGGACGGCCCTGTGCGATGCGATGGACGTGCCGGAATCGGACCGCTGGGAGATCCCCCCGCATCTGCGGCGCTGACCGCGCCCTCGGGCACGGTGCCGGATGTCGGCGCGACACGCCGAGGATCCTCAGTGCGACACGGCGGGGAACCGACCACGCGACACGCTGATTTCGAACGCGTGTTCGGGTACAGTGATCCGCGACGGACACCCCGATCACGATGTTCCTCCCCAAAGCTCGTCCTTCCACAGCTCGGGCGGGGCCGCATCGTTCGTCGGAGCCCCCGCCTAGTGTGGCCGCACGGTCAGCACGCCGGCACCCCGGCCCTCTGGAAGGAAATCCTCATATGCCCGCAGCGAAGAACGCCCCGAAGGACCGCTCGTCCTCCCTCGACGCCGCGCTCGCGCAGATCGACCGCCAGTTCGGCAAGGGCTCGATCATGCGCCTCGGTGACGACACCCGCCCCCCGGTCGAGGTGATCCCCACCGGCTCGGTCGCCCTCGATGCCGCGCTCGGCATCGGCGGTCTGCCCCGCGGGCGCATCGTGGAGATCTACGGCCCGGAGTCCTCCGGCAAGACCACCGTCGCTCTCCACGCCGTGGCCAACGCCCAGCGCAACGGCGGCATCGCCGCCTTCATCGACGCTGAGCACGCGATGGATCCCGAGTACGCCAAGAAGCTCGGGGTGGACACCGACGCACTGCTGGTCTCCCAGCCGGACACCGGTGAGCAGGCCCTGGAGATCACCGACATGCTGGTGCGCTCCGGCGCGCTGGACGTCATCGTCATCGACTCGGTGGCCGCCCTGGTCCCCAAGGCGGAGATCGAGGGTGAGATGGGTGACTCCCACGTAGGTCTCCAGGCCCGCCTGATGTCCCAGGCGCTGCGCAAGCTGGCAGGTGCGCTGTCCTCCACCAACACCACCGCCATCTTCATCAACCAGCTGCGCGAGAAGATCGGCGTGTTCTTCGGCAGCCCGGAGACCACCACCGGCGGCAAGGCCCTCAAGTTCTACGCCTCGGTGCGGATGGACATCCGCCGCATCGAGACCCTCAAGGCCGGGACGGACTCCGTGGGCAACCGCACCCGCGTCAAGGTCGTGAAGAACAAGATGGCCCCGCCGTTCAAGCAGGCCGAGTTCGACATCCTCTACGGGCAGGGCATCTCCCGCGAGGGCAGCCTGATCGATCTCGGCGTGGAGCACGGCATCGTGCGCAAGTCCGGTGCCTGGTTCACCTACGAGGGCGACCAGCTGGGCCAGGGCAAGGAGAACTCCCGGCAGTTCCTCAAGGACAACCCCGATCTGGCCGCCGAGATCGAGGACAAGATCCTGCGCGCCCTCGGCGTGGGCCCCTACGCCGAGAAGTCCGGTGATGCCGGTGCCGAGCCGGATGACGCCCTCGCGCAGGACGAGTTCCTCGACGAGGACGTCCCGGCCACCATCTGATCCGTGCCCACCGCACACAGCACCGAGGTCCGGGAGCGGCTGCAGGAGCGCACCAGGGAGATCCTGGAGCGCCCCCACGCTGCCCCGGATCCCCAGGCCGCCGAGCATGAGAAGGCTGTGGTCCACGAGTGCCGCTACCTGATGCGTCTGCTGGCCACCCGGCGCCGCTCGGCGGGGGAGATGCACGCACGGCTGGAGCAGCGTGAGGTCCCGGCGGCCGTCGCCCACGAGGCGATGGCCCGCATCGATCGTGCAGGTCTGATCGACGATGCCGCCTTTGCCTGTGAATGGGTGAGCCAGCGGCGCGAGCTGAGATCCCTGTCTGACGAAGCCCTGCGACGCGAGCTGCGGGATCGACGCGTGAGCGAGGACCATATCGAGCACGCCCTGGCCGCTGGGGAGACCGAGGGTGAGGAGCAGCGCTGCCGTGAACTGGTCCGCTCCCGCCTGCGCCCCGAGCTCGTGCGCCTGCGCGAGGATACGGATGGATCCCACCATCGCCGCCTGGCGCGCCGGCTCGATGCCCTGCTCACCCGCAAGGGCTACCCCGGGGACCTCGCGGTCCAGGTGATCGCCGCCGAGCTGCGCGCCGCCGCCCAGGACTGACCAACCTCACGCCGCCCGGGCGGGAAGTGCGCCCGCCCGCGCCGTACCCTGGAGTCACCATGAGCACCACCACCGCCCCCGCGCCGCGCGGCACCTACCAGGTGCGCACCTTCGGCTGCCAGATGAACGTGCACGACTCCGAGCGCCTCACCGGCCTGCTCGAGGACTCCGGCTACGTCGCCGCACCGCAGACAGCCGACGCCAAGAAGGGCGAGGTGGACGTGGTGGTGTTCAACACCTGCGCGGTGCGGGAGAACGCCAGCAACAAGCTCTACGGCAACCTCGGGGCCCTGCGCGCCGCCAAGGACGCCAACCCCGGGATGCAGATCGCCATCGGCGGCTGCCTCGCGCAGAAGGACCGCTCCACCATCGTCGAGCGCGCCCCGTGGGTGGACGTCGTCTTCGGCACCCACAACATCGGCTCCCTGCCGGTGCTGCTGGACCGCGCCCGCCACAACGCAGAGGCCCAGGTGGAGATCCTGGAGTCCCTGGAGGTCTTCCCCTCCACCCTGCCCACGCGCCGGGAGTCCGCCTACGCGGCCTGGGTGTCCATCAGCGTGGGCTGCAACAACACCTGCACCTTCTGCATCGTCCCCTCCCTGCGCGGCAAGGAGAAGGATCGCCGCCCCGGCGACGTACTCGCCGAGGTGCGGGAGGTGGTGGACGCCGGCGCCATCGAGGTGACTCTGCTGGGGCAGAACGTCAACTCCTACGGTGTCGAGTTCGGCGACCGCGGCGCCTTCGCCAAGCTGCTGCGGGCCTGCGGGGAGATCGAGGGACTGGAGCGGGTGCGCTTCACCAGCCCACACCCGGCCATGTTCACCGATGACGTGATCGAGGCGATGGCCGAGACCCCCACCGTGATGCCGCAGCTGCACATGCCGTTGCAGTCCGGCTCCGACGACGTGCTGCGCCGGATGCGCCGCTCCTACCGCTCCAGCAGGTTCCTGGGCATCCTGGACCGCGTGCGCGAACGGATCCCCGAGGCGGCCATCACCACCGACATCATCGTCGGCTTCCCCGGTGAGACCGAGCAGGACTTCCAGGCCACCCTCGACGTGGTCGAGCAGTCTCGCTTCTCCAGCGCATTCACCTTCCAGTACTCGATCCGCCCCGGCACACCGGCCGCCACCATGGAGGGCCAGATCCCCAAGGCCGTGGTGCAGGAGCGCTACGAGCGCCTGACCGCTCTGCAGGACCGCATCACCCTGGAGGAGAACCAGCGCCTGGAGCAACAGGTGGTGGAGGTGCTGGTGGCCGAGGGCGAGGGGAACCGGGACCGCCAGACGCACCGCATCTCCGGGAGGGCGCGGGACCATCGCCTGGTTCACCTGGCCCTGCCCGAGGACCTCCCCGCCGCCGAGCGCCCACGACCGGGCGACCTGGTCACCGTGACGGTCACGCGTGCTGCCCCGCACTACCTGATCGCCGACAGCGCAGAGGTGCCCGGACGCACCTGGGACCAGCTCGACCCCGCGCAGTTCTCGGTGCGGCGCACCCGTTCCGGCGATGCCTGGGAGGCAGGCGTGCAAGGCATCGAGCCTGGCGGCTCCTGCGGGAGCGGCCAGGGGGCCTCCGTTCCGCCCGGGCCCGTGGGGCTGGGGATGCCGAGCCTGCGCCCTCGCTGAGGCGAGCCCGCAGGCGTAGGCAGGGCCCGGCCTCCGGCCGGGCCGGTCCGCAGCGCCGGCCGGATGAGTCCGCGCGTGGACTCAGTGCGGCCGGCAGCCGCACCGAGCGGCGTCGGTCACCGAGCGGTGTCGGTCACCGAGCGGCGTCGGTCACCGAGCGGCGTCAGTCATCGAGCTCGTCGAGCTCCGCGCCCAGGCGCTCCTCCAGGCTGTGGAAGAACGCGATCACTGTGCTGAGCCCGCAGTTGATCGACCTGTCGATCTGGTCGTCCAGCGCCCCGGAACGGAAGTCGGAGGCCAGTTCGCCGTACACGCCCAGCAGGCCCTCGGATTCGCGCCGCACATAGACCTTCGGCCAGATGCGGTTCATGTTCCACTCGTTGCACAGCTTGACCATCTCCACCTTGCGGGAGACGTCCACGGTGTGGTTCCAGCGGCCGCGGGTCTGCATCACGCTGTGCTCGTCGCCAGTCAGCATGAACTGGAAGCGGTAGTCGTCGAAGCGGGCGCGCAGCACGTCGGGGTGCTCCTCGTCCTCGACGAAGGCGTATCCGAGCCGGCCCAGGCTCTCCTCGACGCGCTCCAGGGACATCGGCGTCAGAGCCGTGCGGGAGTCCGTCGTGGCGGGGGACTCGTTCGATGCAGTCACATCAACCTCGGTCAGTGCGATCGTGTAGGAAGGCCCAGAGCGACCAGGCCGCCGCCCACCATACTCCTTCGCCCCGGTCGAACCGAGGGAAAGGTCAGTGATCCCGCTGACCCCGCCGGCCGCACGCCCCGATAGGGTGCAGCCCATGGACCCCGCCCCGCTCGTCGCCGTCGTCGGCGCGACCGCCACCGGGAAGTCCGATCTCGCGATCGCCCTGGCCCAGCACCTGGGCGGCGAGATCGTCAACGCCGACGCCCTCCAGCTGTACCGGGGCATGGACATCGGCACCGCGAAGGTCCCGCCCCGTGAGCGACTGGGGATCCCGCACCACCAGCTGGACGTGCTGGCCGTCACCGAGGAGGCCAGCGTGGCCGCCTACCAGCGGGAGGCGCGGGCGGCGATCGCGGGCATCCGTGAGCGTGGCCGGGTCCCGATCCTCGTGGGCGGTTCCGGCCTGTACGTGCGCGCCGCGCTGGACGACATCGAGTTCCCGCCCACCGATCCGGCCGTGCGCGGGCGCATCGAGCAGCGCGGCCACCGCATCGGCACACGAGCGCTCCACGCCGAGCTGGCCCGCATCGACCCTGACTCGGCCGGGATCATCGGTGAGGGGGATCTGCGGCGCATCGTGCGCGCACTCGAGGTGGGGGAGCTCACGGGCCGCCCCTACACGGCGTTCCTGCCGCGCCCCGTGCACCATGACCCCTCCACCGTGCAGATCGGGCTGCGCCTGGAGCGCGCCGGGCTGCACGAGCGGATCAGCCTGCGGGTGCACCGCATGGTCGAGCAGGGGCTGCTGGCCGAGGTGCGCGGACTGCGCGAACAGGGTCTGGACCAGGGCCGCACCGCCCGCCGAGCCATCGGCTACGAGCAGGCCCTCGCCGTGCTCGACGGCACCATGGACTGCGACGCTGCGATCGAGTCGACCGTCGTGGGCACCCGCCGTCTGGTGCGGAAGCAGGACACCTGGTTCCGACGCGACCCCAGGGTGCGCTGGATCGACGCCTCGCAGCCCGCCTCGCAGCTGCGGGAGGCCGCGCTCGATCAGATCGCACTGGCCCGGGCGAACTAGGCTCGCACCATGGACACCGGCCTCGCCTTCACCAAGGGTCACGGAACCCGCAACGACTTCGTGCTGCTGGACGACCCCGACGGCATCCTCGATCTCGATGCCGCGACGGTGGTGGCACTGGCCGACCGGCGCGGCGGCATCGGCGGTGACGGCGTGATCCGCGTGGTGCGCACCCGCGCTGCGGGGATCGAAGCACCGGCCGATGCCCCCGAGTGGTTCATGGACTATCGCAACGCGGACGGCTCCCTCGCCGAGATGTGCGGCAACGGCGTGCGCGTGTTCGCCGCCCACCTGCGCGCCGCCGGCCACGTGGACACGGACGCCTTCCAGATCTGGACCCGGGCCGGTCTGCGCACCGTCGAGATCCTGTCACGCCCCCGGCACGACGGCGCCGACTGGACCGTGCGGGTGGGCATGGGAGCACCCGCGCTGGAGGAGAACGACCGCCGGCTCAGCATCGACGGGCACGAGCTGATCGCCTACGACGTGGACATGGGCAACCCCCACGCGGTCGCGTTCCTGCCCGAGGGCGTGCACCTGGACCAGCTGGACCTCACCCGCCGCCCCGGCATCGCGCCCGACCCCGAGGGCGGGACCAACATGGAGTTCGTGCAGCAGCGCGGGGACCACCACGTGGCGATGCGGGTGTTCGAGCGCGGGGTGGGGGAGACCGACTCCTGCGGCACCGGGGTGGCCGCGGTGGCCGTCGCCGCTGCGCATCGGGCCGCCGACGGCTCCGGCCGTCCCTGGACGGTCGAGGTGCCCGGCGGCACTCTCCAGGTGGCCCGCCGCGGCGAGGAGGTCACCCTCACCGGGCCTGCCCGACTGGTGGCCGACGGCGTGTTCCGCGGCTGAGCCCAGGCGGCCCGGGCCGGCGGGGAACTCTCCTCGCTCAGCCTTCCTCCGGCCCCACCTCGAGGATGCGGAAGCCCTTCGCGCTGGCTGCCTTGCGCACCTCGCGTGCGGGCAGCTGCTCGCCCAGCCAGCGGGCCAGGGGGTCCGCCCCCAGGTTCTTCCCCACCACCAGAGCAGCGGTCCCCGTCGGGGCCAGGCGCGCCGTCCAGTGCAGCAGCAGCGCATGCAGCTCCTGCTTGCCGATCCTGATCGGCGGGTTGGACCAGATCGCGTCGAACCGCACATCGTCCGGCACCTCCTCCGGAGCGGCCACCCGCACTCGGTCCAGGCCCAGCCGCTCCGCATTGGCGCGGGTGAGAGCACGCGCACGCGCGGTGACGTCCACCGCCCACACCTCCGCGTCGGGATGCAGAAGCGCGGCGCTGAGCGCGATCGGTCCCCACCCGCATCCCAGGTCCAGGATCCTCGCGCCGGGAGGCACGGGGGCCAGCACGTCCAGCCGATCCAGCAGCACGGCGGTGGCCTTGTCCAGGCCTCGGGCGGAGAAGACCGCACTGCTGGAGACCAGGTCCCGCTCCGCGCCCGCCAGGTGCACCCGCAGCGGGAAGGGTGCCTGATCTGCCTCGCTGGCGGGGGAGAAGTAGTGCTCGCTCACCCCGCCAGGATACGGAGCCTCCCGGCCGTGACCGCGCCGCAGGGCCGGGGATGCCCGTGATCCCTCTCGGCCCTGCGCTTAATCCCTCGACCTCCGCAACCTGTCGTGGGATTCTGGATGTCCGCGTCGCACGATCCTCCCGGACGTGCCGGCGTCGGCCACTCCAGTCGCCCCCCTCGAGGAGAACCCAGATCGTGCCCATCGCCTTCCATCCAGACCCCGTGCCGGACGACGACGTCACCGGGAGCTCGACCGAGGAAGCCGATGCCGCGCAGAGCCCCGGCGCCCGCCGCCGTGACCCCCTGACCGAGCGGATCCTCGCGCGCGGCGACGCCTCCGTCTCGGCCGTCACCTACGACTCCACCACCGACGGCGACCAGTTCGACCTCGCCGACCGCCAGGCCCTGCGCCGCGTCGGCGGTCTGTCCACCGAGCTCGAGGACGTCACCGAGGTCGAGTACCGCCAGCTGCGCCTGGAGCGTGTGGTCCTGGCCGGGCTCTACACCTCCGGCAACCTCGAGGACGCCGAGAACAGCCTGCGCGAGCTCGCCGCGCTCGCCGAGACCGCGGGCTCCGAGGTGCTCGACGGCGTGCTGCAGCGCCGCGCCCACCCCGATCCCGCCACCTTCCTGGGCAAGGGCAAGGCCGCCGAGCTGGCCGAGGTGGTCGCCGAGGTGGGGGCGGACACCGTGATCGCCGACGGAGAGCTGGGCCCCGGTCAGCGTCGAGCCCTCGAGGACATCGTCAAGGTGAAGGTCATCGACCGCACCGCTCTGATCCTCGACATCTTCGCCCAGCACGCCAAGTCCCGCGAGGGCAAGGCCCAGGTGGAGCTGGCCCAGCTCGAGTACCTGCTTCCCCGCCTGCGCGGCTGGGGCGAGTCGATGTCCCGACAGGCCGGTGGCCGGGTGGCCGCCGGCGGTGCCGGCATGGGCTCGCGCGGCCCCGGTGAGACCAAGATCGAGCTGGACCGTCGGCGCATACGCGACCGCATGGCCAAGCTGCGCCGGGAGATCAAGGCGATGACCCCCGGTCGTCAGGCGCAGCGTGCCGACCGGCACCGCAACCAGGTGCCCTCCGTCGCGATCGCCGGCTACACCAACGCCGGCAAGTCCTCTCTGCTGAACCGGCTCACCGGTGCCGGGGTGCTGGTGGAGAACGCCCTGTTCGCCACCCTGGACCCGACGGTGCGCCGCTCCCAGACCCCGGACGGCCGCGAGTTCACCTACGCGGACACCGTGGGCTTCGTGCGCCACCTTCCCACCCAGCTGGTCGAGGCCTTCCGCTCCACCCTCGAGGAGGTGGGCGACGCGGACCTGCTGCTGCACGTGGTGGACGCCTCCCACCCCGATCCCGAGGGCCAGATCCGGGCCGTGCGCGCGGTGCTGGGGGAGCTCGAGGGCTTCGACGTCCCGGAGATCGTGGTGCTGAACAAGGCCGACATCGCCGAGCCGGAGACCATCGCCCGGATCCGCAGCCTGGTCGACGACTCCGCGGTGGTCTCCGCCCGCACCGGTGAGGGCATCGAGGAGCTGCGCGAGCTGATCGCGCAGCGACTGCCCCGCCCGGCGGTCGAGGTCGACGTGGTGGTGCCGTACTCGCGCGGGGATCTCATCTCCCGGGTGCACAGCACCGGTGAGGTGATCTCCGAGGAGCACCTGATGGAGGGCACCCACCTCAAGGCACGGGTTGACGAGGCCCTCGCCGCGGAGCTGCACGCCACCGCCTGAGGGGTGTCCCGCCGCCGGTGAGCCATCTGGCCGCCCGTGGGACGCAGGCCCCCGCAGACCGGCCGAGCGGCCCGGGGCGCGCCTGGGCCGCCCCCGACGCGCAGGCCGCTACCGTGGTCCGGTGCCCGCCGTCCACAGCCCCACCCCTTCGCCTCCCCGCGACTCGACCGGGGATGACCCGGCGCGCCTGGGAACACTGCTGGACGCGGCGATCACCGCGATCGGCGGCACCGCCCGCGAGGGGCAGCGGGCCATGGCCGAGGCCGTCGGCACCGCGATGGAGGGCGGCCGCCACCTGCTGGTCCAGGCCGGCACCGGCACCGGCAAGTCCCTGGCGTACCTGGTGCCCGCCCTGCTGCACGCCGTGACCTCGGGCCGACCGGTGGTGGTCTCCACCGCCACCATCGCCCTCCAGAACCAGATCGTGGCCAAGGACCTCCCGCGCCTGGTGGAGGCGCTGGCCCCGCACCTGCCGCGCACCCCCACCTACGCCCTGCTCAAGGGCCGTTCCAACTATGTGTGCCGCCACAAGCTGGACGGCGGCTACCCCGTGGACATCGACCCCGGTGCGCTGTTCGCCGAGGCCTCCGCGGATCCCGCCCGTGACGGCGGGGAGCGACTGGGGGAGCAGGTGCGCAGGCTGCGCGCCTGGGCGGAGGAGACCGACACCGGGGACCGCGACTCGCTGGAGACCCCGGTGTCGGACCGCGCCTGGCGCCAGGTCTCGGTGAGCGGGTCGCACTGCCTGGGCAGCAGCTGCCCCATGGTGAACTCGTGCTTCGCCGAGCACAGCCGGGAGCTGGCACGGGAGGTGGACCTGGTCGTCACCAACCATGCCCTGCTGGCCATCGACGCCTTCGACGGCCACGGCATCATCCCCGACCACGACGTGGTGGTCTTCGACGAGGCCCACAGCCTCACCGGGAGCGTCACCACCGCCGTCACCGACGTGCTGACCCCGTCCCTGGTGCGGGGCACCGTGCGCGACCTGCGCGGCCTGGGCGTGGCCGCCACCGCTCTGGACGATGCGGGGGAGGAGCTGCGCGAGGCCCTCAGCCTGGTCAGTGACGGCCGCGTGATCGGGGACCTGCCCGAGCAGCTGGCCGACGCCGTCGAGCACCTGCGCACCGAGTCCCGGCAGGCCCACTCCGACGCCAAGGACGCCGGCGACGCGGACGTGGCCGGGACCGCCGGCTCCCGCAAGGCGGTGCGATCCAACCTCCAGCAGATCATCGACGTGTGCACGCGGCTGCTGGCACCGGATCAGGACGACGTGGTCTCGGTCTCCCATTCCGAGGCCACCGGCCGGTCCAGCATCCAGGTGGCCCCGCTGAGCGTGGCCGGGGCGATGCGCGGTGCCGTCCTGGAGCACCGCACCGCGATCCTCACCTCCGCCACCCTCGCCCTGGGCGGGAGATTCGAACCTCCCGCGGGCGAGGTGGGGCTGGCACGCGCCGCCCGCACGGCGCCCGAGGAGATCCCGGCCCTGGAGGACCGCGGGGCGTGGGCCGGGCTGGACGTCGGCAGTCCCTTCGACTACCGCCGGCAGGGGATCCTGTACATCGCCCGGCACCTTCCGCCTCCCGGCAGGGAGGGCCCCTCGCTCGACATGCTGGACCACCTGACCGAACTGGTGGAGGCCTCCGCCGGCGGGGCGCTGTGCCTGTTCTCCTCCCGGCGCGGGGCGGAGCTCGCCGCAGAGCACGTACGGGCCCGGCTGGACCTCACCATCGGCGTGCAGGGGGAGGACTCCATCTCGAACCTGGTGCGGATCTTCCGCGAGGAGCAGGACTCCTGCCTGTTCGGGACGATCACCCTGTGGCAGGGGGTGGACGTGGTGGGGGACGCCTGCCGGCTGGTGACCATCGACCGGATCCCCTTCCCCCGCCCCGATGAGCCCCTCACCTCCGCCCGGCAGGAGCGGATCGCCTCACGCGGGGGCAACGGATTCATGTCGGTCTCGGCGCAGCATGCCGCGCTGCTGCTGGCACAGGGCTCCGGCCGCCTGATCCGCACCAAGGACGACCGGGGCATGGTCGCGGTGCTGGACCCCCGCCTGGCCACTGCCCGTTACGGGGGATTCCTGCGCGAGGCCATGCCACCGCTGTGGCCCACGAGCGACCCGCAGGTGGCGCTGGGCGCCCTGCGCCGCCTCGCCCAGACGGTCTGACCCGGCAGCAGCGCGCTCAGGCCGGCGCCTCCCGGTTCAGACGGCGCGCAGCACCGCCACCACCTTGCCGAGGATCTCGGCGTGATCGCCGAGGATCGGGGTGAAGGCAGGATTGTGCGGCATCAGCCACACGTGACCGTCGTGCTGGGCGAAGGTCTTCACAGTGGCCTCGCCGTCGAGCATCGCAGCCACGATCTCGCCCTTGTTCGCGACCGGCTGCTGGCGCACCACCACCCAGTCGCCGTCGCAGATCGCGGCGTCGATCATCGAATCGCCCACCACCTGCAGCAGGAACAGATCACCGTCGCCCACCAAGCGCGCCGGCAGGGGGAAGACGTCCTCCACCTGCTCCTCCGCCGTGATCGGCACGCCCGCCGCGATCCGGCCGACCAGTGGCACGGAGACGGCCTCGACCGATCGCGCGCTCTCCTCCTGGGCCGGGGCAGGGGCATCGTCCTCGCCGGGCATCACCACTTCCATCGCACGGGGACGCTTGGGGTCCCTGCGCAGGTAGCCCTTGCGCTCGAGCGCCTGCAGCTGATGGGACACGGAGGAGGAGGAGGTCAGCCCCACCGCATCGCCGATCTCCCGCATCGTGGGCGGGTAGCCGTGGGCCGAGATCGCGGCGGTGATGGTCTCCAGGATCCGGCGCTGGCGGCGGGTGAGGCTCGCGTGATCGCCCACAGGGGCGCTCTCGGGGCGGCGACTGGTGCTGGGCGACATCGGGCGGGCCTCCTGGCTTCGTTTGTCAGACCCTCACGGTTCCGTGGTCCTTGTCAGCCACAGTAGGCGGCGCGGAAGCGGATTCCAAACACATGTTCGATGTTTCCTCTTGCGTGTCGCGCCGATACCGGTCTACAGTCGCACACAGATTCGATCGAACAGGAGTTCGGAGATGCCCACCGATACCACCACGGTCCTGCCCTTCCCCCGCCGTGACAGCCGTGCGCAGCGCCCCGCTGATCGCTCGGGTGTTCGACTCGAGCTCACTTCGCGCGGCCGCGCACTGGTGACCGCCATCGCCTTCGTGCTCGGCCTTGTCGTCGCGGCCCTCGCGCTGCTGGTCTTCGACGTTCCCGCAGCGCTGGCGGGCGCGGGTCAGGAGCAGCACATCACAGTCACCGTCGAGGCCGGTGACACCCTGTGGGACCTCGCCGAGCAGCATGCTCCCGAAGGCGTGGGCCAGCAGGAGTACATCGCGCAGGTGCGCGCCATGAACCATCTGCCCACCGGTCGGGTCACCGCCGGTCAGCAGCTCGATCTGCCCGTCGGGGAGGGCGTGGAGCGCTGATCCGGGCCCGGCGGCGGGCTGCTCCCGGTAGTCTTGACGGGTGCACTGCCCGTTCTGCCGCCACCCCGACTCCCGGGTCGTGGACTCCCGCACGTCCGATGACGGGGCCACCATCCGCCGCCGCCGGCAGTGCCCCGAGTGCGGTCGGCGCTTCTCCACCGCCGAGACGGCGTCCCTGTCGGTCCTCAAGCGCTCCGGTGTGAGCGAGCCGTTCAGCCGCGCGAAGGTGATCTCGGGGGTGCGCAAGGCGTGCCAGGGCCGGCCCGTCAGCGATGATCAGCTGGCCATGCTCGCGCAGCGCGTCGAGGAGGACATCCGCTCCAGCGGCCAGGCCGAGATCGATGCGCATGACGTGGGCCTGGCGATCCTCCAGCCCCTGCAGGAGCTGGATCTGGTGGCCTACATGCGCTTCGCGAGCGTCTACCAGTCCTTCGACTCGCTGTCCGATTTCGAGGCTGCGATCACCCGTCTGCGCGAGGAGTCCGGCGGGCCCCACGAGGCCGCTCAGGACGGCTCCCACGGCCCGGTTCGCACCGAGTTGTGAATTGGTGCGAAGCACCCCTCATGTGTGCGTAAGATACTGCTCGTGCGCTCGCGCAGCGCACCCAGATCAGCGGTCGTGGAGGGGAAGCCACGGCCGCTGATCGCTTGTCCGCGCCCCTGCCTCCGCCGAGGCCTGTCCTGCCTCCGCCGGGGCTCGTTCCGTTGAGCTCCGGGGCTGACCCCGGCGCACACCGGTGCTCAGTCCCCGGACATCCCGTCGGGCAGAGGTCGGGCGTGCACCACACCCAGATGCTGGGTGGGGCGGGTCATCGCGACGTACAGGTCCCCGGCACCATGCCCCTCCACCAGTTCGGCAGGTTCGACCACCACCACGGCGTCGAACTCCAGGCCCTTGGCGTCCTGTGCCGTCATCACCGCGATCTCGTCGTCCACGCCCGAGGAGCCGGATCCCACCGGGGGCAGGCCCCCGATGCTGCGCAGCTGCTCGAGCACCGCGGTGAGCCGGTGCTCTGAGGAGATCACCGCGATCCGGCCGATGCTCGAGGCGTGCAGCTCGCGCACCTCGTGCGCGGCGGCCTCCGCCAGGTGGGCGTCGTCGGTGTGCTCGATCCGGGGATCGCGGTCCCCCTCCCGTACGGAGCTGACCTCCGTGATCGGAAGGTCGTGTGACTGGGCCACTTCTGCGGCCCTGTCCATGATCCGCCGGGGAGTGCGGTAGTTGACGGTGAGGTGCTCCACCTGCAGTCGGTCCTGCACGTACGGCGCCAGGGCGGCCTCCCAGGAGCCGGGGCCAGCGGCCGAGGAGGTCTGGGCGACGTCGCCCACCACGGTGAACGACTTGGTGGGGCAGCGCCGCATCAGGGCGCGCCAGCTCATGGCCGAATGCTCCTGCGCCTCGTCCACCACGACATGGCCGTACGTCCACGCACGCTCGCCGGCAGCCCGTTCGGCGAGGGTGCGGCCGTCGCGGATCCGACCGACGTGCTCGGCGAGGTCCTCGGCCCGGATGATCCCGGAGGTGTCGATGTTCTCCAGCACGGCGCGCGCATAGGAGACGTCGGCCTCCTTCTTCTGTGCCTGCTCCTTGGCGCGCGCCTCCTCCGGCGCGGAGTCGTCGCCCAGGATCTCCGCCACCTCGTCCAGCAGAGGGATGTCCTCCACTGTCCAGGGGGAGTCCTTGGGCCGCACCAGGACGTCGACGTGAGGAGCGAGGGAACGGGGAGCCGCTGCCCGCAGGCGCTCCGGCCGTGACAGCAGGATGCGCAGGAAGCCCTGGGGGGTGTACGGGAGCCAGGCCAGATTGAGCTCGCGGCGCACATCGGGGTGGTGCAGCAGGTCCGAGAGCAGCTCCGGGCGGTCCTCCGGGACCACGGTGCGCCCGGCGGCCCGCAGGGCGTTCTCGTACCGGTCGGCCAGGCGGCTTGCGGCGGCTCGGACGAACACGGCGCGGGCGGCGTTGTGCGGCTTGTGGGAGGCTCGCGCCTCACGCCGGGCGGAGCGCACGTCCTCGCGCGTGAGCGTGATGCCGGTGCCGTCGATGCGCAGGGGGACGTCGCGCTCCGGCACCAGCTGGCGCTGCTTGACGGCGCGCGAGAGCAGCTCCGCCATCGCGGCGTCGCCCTTGATGCGCGCCACTTCGTCGCTGTCGTGCAGTGCGGTCTGCACACCGGGGAAGAGCTCGCCGGGAGTCAGCATCACCACGCCGGACTCGCCGAGGCTGGGCAGGACCCGTTCGATGTACCGCAGGAAGCCCTGGGTGGGGGCCATGATCAGCACGCCCGTGTGCTCCAGCCGCCGGCGGTGCGTGTAGAGCAGGTAGGCGGCCCGGTGGAGCGCGACGGCGGTCTTGCCCGTGCCTGGACCGCCCTGGACCACCAGCACGCCCCGGTTCCCGGAGCGGATGATGCGGTCCTGCTCGCCCTGGATGGTCGCGACGATGTCGCCCATGCGGCCGGTGCGCTGGCCGGACACGGCCGCCAGCAGGGCCCCCTCGCCCTGCAGCACGATGTCGTCGCTCTCCTCCAGCACGGACGGATCGAGCACGTCGTCCTCGAGGCCGATCACGCTGCGGCCTCGGCTGATCAGGTGGCGCCGCAGCCGCACCCCGAGTCGTTCGTTGCTGGTGGCCTGGTAGAAGGCGGCGGCAGCGGGGGCGCGCCAGTCCACCAGCAGCTGTTCGCGCTCGGGGGTGAACAGGCCGATGCGACCGATGTAGCGCCGGGCGGCCTCGTCGGTGTCCAGCCGCCCGAACACGACGTTCTGGCTGACGGAGCGCAGCAGGGCCAGACGGTCCTCGTACAGGGCTGCGAACGCGTCCCGCTCCGAGCGGTTCTGGTGGGTGGAGGCGTGCTGCGAGGCCTGCACCTTCTCGAGGTTGTCCTGCACCTGGCCGATCTGCTCGTCCAGCCTGTCGTAGAGCTGGTCCGCGTAGTCCTGCTCGCGTGCGATCTCCCGGGCGATCTGCCCCTCAGCGTCGTCCACGTACCCGGTCCCCCTGGGGTTGCCTCGTCTTGCGTGCCCGTACCGCTCGGACACCCGGTCGGAGGAGCACGGTGATCCATTATGGTGGACGGGCCCGGCTGTGTGTGGCACCCGGGGCGTTCACGGGCTGAGGAGGTGCCGATGCGAGACCCGCGCGACCTGTACAGCTTCGAGTCCATGGATGTGCTGGCGGCCGTTCCCCGCGAGGGCCTGATGCTGGTGCACGCCCTGCCCGGACTGGTCGATGCCGGCAACTCCTGCCGCATCGCTGCCACGTACCTCCGCGATCAGCTGCGGCACATGAAGCTGGTCTCCTTCGACATCGACGAGCTGCTCGACTACCGCGGCTCTCGCCCCCAGGCGGTGTTCGACGGGCTCTCCTACACCTCGGTGGACATCCCCTCCCTCTCGCTGACGCTGATGTACGACGAGGCGGACCGTCCCTTCCTGTTCCTGGACGGCCCGGAGCCGGATCTGCAGTGGAAGCGCTTCGGCCAAGCCGTGATCGACCTGGTGGAGTACTTCGAGGTGGAACGGGTGGTGGGGATGCAGGCCGTGCCGATGGCGGTGCCGCACACCCGCCCCATCGGGCTGTTCGCCCACGCCAACGATCCATCGCTGCTCGCGGGCGAGAGCAGTGAGGACGAAGTGGGAGCCCCGGACCGGTCGGTCGGGCAGGGGGAGGCCCCGGCCGGGTCCAGCTCCCACCCTGCCGGAGGCGGGCCCGACCAGCCGTCCGAGGGCGCGGAGATCGTGGTCCCCGCCTCCTTCGGTGCCCTGCTGGAGTTCGAGCTCGGACGCAGCGGTCACCCCGCGATGGGGTACGCGGCGCAGATCCCCCACTACCTGACCCGCACGGACTTCCCCGCCGGCGCGCTCGCGCTGCTGCGCAGGATCAGCGACGCCACCGGCCTGGAGCTGCCCCTGGTGGACCTGGGTGATCTGACCGATGCCGCCACCGGCGCTCTGCAGGCCACGCTGGCTCAGAACGCCGAGGTGAGGCAGATCGTCACCGCCCTCGAGGAGCAGTACGACACCATGCGGGAGGACCAGGACGGCTCGCCGATGGCCACCACCATGGACCTGCCCACGGCCGACGAGATCGGCGATCACTTCGAGCGCTTCCTGGCGGACCAGGACGTCGAAGGGCCGGACGACCCGCGTCGGCTCTGAGTCCCGCCCCGCCCCCGGGCCCATGGTCCTTAGGAAGCTCGTGACTGCCTCGGGCAGCACTGTTCGTTACCCCTTCGTGATCCGCGGTTCGATCCCCCTCTGTGAACCGGGCCACGGCCGTGACACAATGGCGGTGTTGCGGTGATGCAGTTCCAGCAGGACAGTCCGTCATGGGGCCTCGGCCCCGAACGGCGCACCTGATGCCACCCGCCATCCGGCGGCGAACGGCTTCTCGCGGCACCACGGTCGCATCGGCGACCGATGATGGACGACACAGGAAGTAGACAGGTATGGCACAGGGCTCGGTCAAGTGGTTCAACTCCGAGAAGGGCTACGGCTTCATCGAGATCGACGGAGGCGGCGCTGACGTCTTCGTCCACCACAGCAAGATCGACATGGACGGCTACCGCTCCCTCGATGAGGGGCAGCGCGTCGAGTTCGAGGTCTCCCAGGGCGACAAGGGCCCGCAGGCAGAGCAGGTCCGTCCTCTCTGACCGGACCTGGAACCGGATCTTCAATCGGACC